>SSEX01000072.1 GCA_008015085.1 Tolumonas sp.
AGCAGACCGATTACTCGAAATGCGGCAAGGAAAATTGTCTGAATTATCGGGGGAAGAACGGGTAACAGCCAGTCGGGATGCCGGTTCAAGAGTCAGTTAAATATCGTCGATAATCATATTGCAGTATCTCAATCTTGAATATTGATAATGCGAATAATTATCAATATTATGACATTTTACTTATCTGATTGAGGTTCCTGTAATGCCCCCGATAACCCGTTTGCGCATTAATCCCCTTACTATTGCAATACTGAGTTGCACCACGTTGTCTTCAATGCAGGTTCAGGCCGATACAAACGATATCAAAACACTGGATACTGTCACTGTCAGCGATGCAGCTATATCTGGTGGTGATACGCTGGAAAATGCTTATGCCGGTGGACAAGTCGCGACAGCTGGCCGTATTGGTGTGTTAGGCGAGAAAAACGCAAACGATGTACCATTCAGCGTTGTCAGCTATACGTCAGAACTGATTGAAAACCAGCAGGCCGAAACGATTGCCGATGTGCTCAATAATGATGCCTCCGTACAGAGCGGTTTTGGCTATGGTAATTATGCTGAAAAATACATGATCCGTGGCTTTGAGCTGAATGGAGAAGATGTCTCTTTCGGCGGATTGTATGGTGTGCTGCCACGACAAATCGTACTGACTGATATTGCCGAGCGTGTTGAGTTGTTCAAAGGCTCCAGTGCCTTTGCTAACGGCGTATCACCGTCAGGCAGTGGTGTGGGTGGTGCAATCAATATTGAGCCGAAAAAAGCCAATGAAAAACAGAGAACAACCCTCTCGACGGATATCTCATCCGGCGGCTATATGACGGAAGGTGTTGATACCGGAACCCGTTTCGGAGCCAATAATCAATTTGGTCTCCGGGTAAATGTTAAACATGGTGATGGTAATACGGCCATCGATGATGAATCCAGACAGAATAATTCTTTCTTTGTCGCGTTGGATCATCGAGGCGAACGTTCACGCACCGAACTGGATGCAGGTCATCAACAAAGTAAAGTCGATGGCGGTCGCTCCGTCGTTTATCTGGGGTCAGCACTGACCGAAATTCCGGATTCCCCGGATTCTGATACGAATTACGCACCATACTGGGCAAGCACTGATCTGAAAACAACATTCGGTATGCTGCGCCACGAATATGATGTGACCAATAACTGGACTGCCTATGCAGGTATTGGCGCTAACGATACCGAAGAGCATGGTCAATACAGCTCACCGACTGTAATTGACAGTGCAGGCAACGCCACTATTGGCAGAATGGAAGTACCTTACTGGGCTCAGAGTGTCGCGGGACAAGCAGGCGTCCGAGGTAACCTGATGACTCAGAACGTATCACACCAGATCAATCTGGGCTATTCCGGTTTCTTCCGTAAAACCGGCTCAGCTTATGAAATGGATTCCTACAGTCAAAGCACCAACATCTACTCCCCCGCCGATCTGAACTATCAGGCAACACAGTGGAGTGGCGGAGATATGGATGCCCCTAGTGTTCGCTCCCGAACCCGGGCTAACGGCCTGGCACTGTCAGATACTCTTGGGTTTAACGAGGACACAATCCTGCTGACACTGGGTGCACGTTACCAGCAAATTGATGTGTATAACTACACATACACCGGTGAGTTTAGTGACATGTTCGCTGAGAATAGCTGGTCTCCGGTTTATGGCATCGTCTATAAACCACTAGAGCATGTGTCGTTGTATGCCAACCACATTGAAGCTCTGCAGCCAGGTGAAGCTGCGCCAAGCACGGCAACGAATGCCGGGAATATGATTGGCATTAAACGCTCAAAACAGAACGAAATCGGTGCCAAGTATGATAACAAACGGATCGGTGGTGGCATCAGCCTCTTTGAGATCGAACAACCTAATGCTTATACCGATTCAGCCACCAATCAGTACGGTTACTACGGTGAACAGCGTAACCGGGGTCTTGAACTGAGTCTGTTTGGTACGCCTGTTGAAACCGTTCGTCTGCTGAGCAGTGCAACGTGGATCGATGCTGAACTCACCGAAACCAATGATGGCCTGAATGAAGGCAATCAGGCTGTCGGTGTAGCAGGTTCGCGTTACGTTGTGGGTGGTGAGTGGGATATTCCTGGTGTTCAGGGGTGGACTGCATTAGCCAATGTGGTACGTACCGGTTCACAATATGCCGATGCGGCTAATACACTGGAACTGTCACCATGGACACGCTTAGATCTGGGCGTTCGTTATACCAAGCCATTCAATGACAACACGCTGACCGTCCGTGCCAATGTGGAAAACATAACCAATGAAGATTACTGGGCTTCAGCTACCGGCGGCTATCTGACACAGGGGAATCCTCTGACTGCGAAATTATCCGCATCCTGGTCATTCTGATAATCAGAAACCACTGACATCTAATCAACAAGGCGCCTCATGGCGCCTTTCTTTTATGCTTTGCGCAGCATCCACATAAAGTAAGTTCCACCGATCAATGAAGCCACCAGCCCTGCAGGAATTTCCTGAGGAAACAGGATCTGTCGCCCTACCCAATCAGCCAGCACCATCAAGCCACCACCAAGTAACGATGCAGCCAGCATCTGATGACCGGCACGCGCAAACCCCAGCATGCGGGCCATATGTGGTGCCAGCAAGCCGACGAATGACAGTGGTCCGACGATCAGCGTAGATACCACCGTCAATAACGCCACAAAAACCAATAAGATCAGACGCGCCCGCCTGGTTCCAACCCCCAGTGATAAAGCTGTGACATCCCCCAGCGGAAAGATCTCAAGCCAGCGAATAAACAGACGACTGACAAACAGCATCATCATAGCCAGGCTGCCGGCAACTATCGCCAGCGTATAGTCCATGTAATAGGTTGAACCTGAGATCCAGGCCAGCATCTGCTGCCCTCTCGGATGATTATTAGCCAGCAGAATGCTGCTGACCGGCTCAAACAGAGCTGTAACTGCCATCCCCGTCAGTAATAACCGGTCAGATCTAAATCCATTCCCCTGATTCAGCATGACGATCAGCGCCAGCACCAACAGTGCACTGCAAATTCCGGCCACACAGAGCATGAACAATGACGCCATCGGGAACAGCCATAGCGTGGCTATCAACCCCATAGCCGAACCACTACTGATCCCCAGCAACTCAGGGCTGGCCATGGGATTCCCGGTTAATCGTTGAATGATACTTCCGGCCAGTGCCAGCAAAACCCCGGCTGATATTGCCGCGAGTATTCTCGGCAAGCGCCATTCATAAGCGGTGTTAATCAACGATGCAGATGGCCATTCCCAGCCAGTTGCACCTTGTCCTGCCACCAGCGCTAATACACTCAACACCAGCAACAGTAAAAACAGAGCTGATAACAGAGCCAGAGGTCTCCCGGCTCGACTGATAGGTAGTGCTGCGGGTTTATCAGCGGGGAATTGCCGCCCCATTTCCAGCCGAGGGATCAGCCATAACAATAGTGGCGCCCCCAGCAATGCAGTGGTTGCTCCGGTTGGAACCAGCGATGGTAGTTGATCAGAGATCAACTGAACAAACAGATCGGTACACAACAACAGTAATGCACCTAACAGCGGAGACCAAATCATCCTCTGTTTTAGTGTTCTGGCTCCCAGCAACTTTGCCAGCGCCGGAGCAACCAGACCGACAAAACTAATGACACCTGCAACACTCACGACACATCCAGTCAGAAAAATCGCCAGAGCTAAGCCAATAAATCGTAAATGATGCAGTGCCGCACCCAGACTTTTAGCGCTGCGCTCATCCAAATCTAAAACAGATAAAGGGCGCAATAATAAAACGGTAATAGCCAGCACCAACCCTAACCGAGGTAGTAAATAAGATACACCTGTCCAGCTATTCTGATCTAAAGAACCGGCTCCCCAGACCATCAACCCTTTTAGCTCTTCCTGATAGAACAGCAGCAATGCTGAGTTGATTGACGAGAAATAAAGGTTTACGACCAACCCAGCTAATACCACTATCAGCGGTGCCAGTCCCCTTTTCCAACTGAGCATGAAAACCATCAAAACAGCACAAGATCCACCCAGCATGGCAATCCAGTCACTTCCGATAGATAGCCATTCAGGTGCAAACAATGTTGTCAGGAACAACGCCAGCTGGGAGCCGGTAGCAACCCCCAGTGTAGCTGGCGATACCAGAGGATTTCGTAATACTTGCTGCATCAGCAATCCTGCCAGACTCAGAGCTGCACCACAGATGATCGCCAATACAATTCTCGGCAACCAACTGTAATAAAAAATAATCTGATAGATGTCGTGAGAATCAGTATTAACAACTGACGAAGAAAGTGTCTGGAAAGCAAACTGCTGCTTAAATGAGTAGCTGGTTAACGCCGCCCCCAGCATAAAAAGAAAAACACAAAGATATCTGACAGGTACTGATTCTTTTCCTGGCAGGCAATGCTTAGTAAGCAAGCGCATTTGCTACTCCTGGACAATCGGATGAGGTACTTTGATTTAGTGCTTTCGATAATTCAGTAGCAAAACGATGGGCCGACGCAATCCCTCCGAAGCTCCATACTGGTGGTAAATAGAGATAATCACGTTGCTGAATAACCGGCAGTGCTGACCAGATCCGGCTATGTGCTAATTTCTCGGGCACACCAACAGGCACTGGCTCGACAATAATCAGGCGGATGTTCCGGTAAGCGGCTAACTTCTCGATTCCAATGGTCGAAAAACCCCAGTAATTCGTTTCACCCAGCCACGCATTTCTGAGTCCCATTTTCTGCATCACTGCATCAAACAGACTTTGCTTGCCATAAACCCTGACATGCCGATCATCAATAAACTGCACCACAATAAACGGCTTTTTTTCTGACTTCAGACAATGAGAAAGCGAAGACAAATAAGTTTCTAAGCCGGTTAGCAGTTGTTCTCCTTTTTCCTGTTTTCCTGCCACTTTGGCTATCGATCTTGTCGTTTTATACAGATCAGCCCAGACATCACTGCCAGGATGATACATAGCGATAGAACTGACGGGAGCAATCGTAGACAGCATAGGCTCCAGCGTCGAGAACATCGGAGAGATCAGAATACGATCCGGTTTTAGCTGCACTAAGAGCTCCCGGTTTGGTTGCGAACGCAGGCCAATATCAACCAAATTCGCCGGCAAAGCCGGCTCCTGAACCCAGGTACGGTAAGAGTCTGTTTGTGCCATACCAACTGGTGGAGCCCCCAGGGCAATCAGCGTTTCAGCAACAGTCCAGTCAACCGTCACCAATCTGGGTAATGCTTGCGAGCTGACATCATTTGAAAAAACAGGAACAGAGAACAGCAGTGAACATGCATAACAAAATAAAATACAAAATGAACGGAATACCTGCATAAGCCCTCACGCCAGCACAGCAACAGGATGCGAGACCTTAGAACTCTGCATGATATGCATCGGGATGCCATAAATAGAGGACAGTTGTTCCGGCTGCATGATGTCATCCGGTGTCCCTTGAACCAGAATTTTGCCACTGTGCAGTGCGACCACCTTGTCACAATAACGAGCGGCCATATTGATATCATGCAAAACAATAATAATGCCCAGCCCCAGTTCCCGACTCAGTTGCCTGATCAAAGTCAACACCTCTGCCTGATGCGCAATATCAAGTGCAGCTAGAGGTTCATCCAGCAACAGGAACCGACTGCCCTGAGCAATCAACATTGCAAGCCAAACCCGCTGTTTTTCACCACCGGATAACGTATCAACCATGCGATCGATCAGTGATTCTGTCTGCGTCAGAGAGATCGCCCGTGTGATCTGCGCTGTATCTTCCTCCGTGTGACGCCCTAATAATCCATGCCAGGGGTAACGCCCGAACGCAATCAACTCCCTCCCCGTCAAATTATCACCAGCGGGAAGATGCTGCGGTAAATAAGCCACCTGACGGGCAAATAACTTGTTGCGCCATGCAGACAGCGGCTTACCGTCAAATTCAATGACTCCCCCGCTAGGCATATGCTGCTGAGCCAGAAGTTTGAGCAGTGTTGATTTGCCCGAACCATTGTGCCCAATCAACCCGTGGATCTGCCCCGGCTCAAAACGAAGATTAGTTGGCTGTAGTAACCGTCGGCTCTCGACATCAAACACTACATTTTTCATCTCAAACATATCAGCACCTTCACACTCACCAATGAAGAATGATAATGATTTTGATAATTACTATCAATTAATGAGTTAAAAAACCTGCCGTGACACCGCCTTATCGATTGCTGATATTTGTGGCAGCCGGCCAGTATCTGAAGAGTGAAATTTGCTGTGTCGGATCATGACAACTAGAATTTTATTAAGCTTTCATTGAGTTGCGTCTGTCAGGAGAAATGATCATGCGTAAGCCAAAATCCGGTACTGCGGAAAAAGATCAAGACATCGGTAGCACTAGCCCTGTATCAGCGAAAGAACGCTATCAGATGATCGCTGAGGCCGCTTATTTCAGGGCCGAAAAACGCGGCTTTACCGATGGACATGTAGACGAAGACTGGATCGCAGCTGAAGCCGAGGTTGACCAGCGGTTGCGAAACAAAGCCAGCAACCAGCCAGACTCCGATATTACCCATGAACTAGAGCAATTAGTGCGGGCAGTACTGGAAAATGATACTGATTCTGTTTCTGAACAGGTCCGGGCAATCACACTCAATACCCTCTCTGGAAAACCTCTCGACCATGCAATACTCAAGCGAGTCATGTCAGCGGTCATTGAAGGTGCAAAACAAGGCGCCGCCACCCATCAGGATCCAGCTTCGCTGAAAGAAGCCATTCATGGCCTCGATAATGCGCTCACCGCAGCGGCGGAAGCTACCCAGCTGGCTATTCAGGAAGCATCGTCCCGTAGTACAGAATTTTCCCAGCTAGGACTCAGAAAGACACTTGATGAACTAACGACAATTGAATCTCTGCTAATCGAAACACTCAGTAATGCGGCTCAAAATGCCAGTGGAACAACACGCGCTATTCTGCATGATCTGGCAGAGCATGCACGGGAAAGTGGTACATCCGTTGGCGCGCAAGCTGAAGCGGCCTTGTTACAGTTAGCTCATGCCCTGAGTGATACCACAAAAGAAAAAGCGACAGTCAGCGCTCAGACATTGCGTAAAGAAAGTGCATTATTGGCCAGCCTTGCTACCGGGGTATTAAGCGGGATCAGTGCTAAATTACAAAGCACGTTACACAAGAAACCATCACCCCCATCTGACAGGAGTGACTGATGCTGTGGCAAGCGATCAGCGCAGTCCGCGATCTTGGGCGTCTTCATGATATCGCAGCCGTCCTGATCCGTTATGGATTCGGCGATCTGGTACGCCGAACAGGTCTGGCGGGCGTGCTGGAGCGCACAGGACGTGCATTGCACTGGCATGTCTCTGACGAACTCGCGCGGCTGGAGCCCCCCGCCCGGGTCAGGCGAGTGCTGGAAGAACTAGGGCCAAGCTTCGTCAAGCTGGGGCAAATCCTCTCTACCCGTGTTGACCTGTTCTCTCCCGAATGGATTACCGAATTCAGTAAACTGCAGGATTCCGCTATCGCACTGCCTTTTTCAGAATTACGCGCACAGCTAACAGAAGATTTGGGCGAACCGCCGGAAAATATCTTCCCACGTCTGGAAACCCAGGCACTTGCCGCGGCATCACTCGCTCAAGTGCACCGGGCATGGCTGTCTGACGGAACTCCGGTGGTACTTAAAATTCGTCGGCCCGGCATACGGCCATTAGTTGAAGCTGATCTACGATTGCTTAAACGGCTCGCCGAAATCGTCGAATCTGAAGCCCCTGACCTACGACGGTACCGCCCCAAAGAGGTAGTTCGTCAATTCACCTTATCACTGAGACGTGAGCTGGATTTTTCTGCCGAAGGGCGCAGTGCCGAACGCATTGCGGCTAACTTCGAAGCCCAATATGACATTGTTATTCCTCGTATCTATTGGGAATGGACATGTGAACGACTTAATGTGCAAGACTATATTGACGGTATTCCCGGCAGAGATACAGCAGCACTGGATGCCTCGGGTTTAGATCGCGTCTTACTGGCGCAACGGGGTTCTGATGCTGTCCTCAAAATGATCCTGGAAGACGGTTTTTTCCACGCAGATCTGCACCCGGGCAATATTTATTTCCTTCCTGACAACCAGATTGCCTTTATTGATTTTGGTATGGTTGGCCGGATCTCCGAAGAACGGCGTTACCAGATAGCCATCTTATTACATGGGCTAGTCAGTCATGACGCAGAAATCGTATCTGAAATACTCCTCGACTGGAGTGACAACACCGATGCCGACAGCAGCGTACTGCAAAATGAAATTGATGCCTTCGTTGATCAATATCATGGCGTTCAACTTAGAAAAATCGATATCGCCCGCATGCTTTCAGAACTGCTCGCTATTCTCCGCGATCACGGGTTAACTCTACCGCCCGATCTTGCGTTGTTAATCAAAGCATTTATCACCCTGGAGGGGTTAGGACGGCAACTCAATCCGGCATTTGATATGATGAAATCTTCATCGCCTATGATAAAACAGGCAATGAAGGCTCACACGGCACCTGATGCCCTAGCCAAGCGGGGATGGCGGGCACTGCTTGATTCGGTCAGCCTGATCACCAGCCTTCCCAAAGATCTAAGTCGTTTACTTCGTATCGCCCGCCGGGGAAAAATTCAGCTGCAGGTCGAACTGCTTCCGCTTAAACACTTCAGTGACAAAATTGACCGTGCTGCCAGCCGGTTAGCACTCAGCGTAATAACTGCGGCCCTGATTATCGGCTCTGCCATTGTTCATAACGCTGAAAGTAATTCATCGTCAGGATTATCCACGTTGGGATTGCTAGGTTTCATCGCTGCTGCCAGTGGTGGAGTCTGGGTATTAATATCTATCTGGCGCAGTGGAAAAGACTGAAAATGGATATTCATATGAAATTCACTGACATAACACCTGAATGTTGTCTATGATTGAGGAGTGAGATAGCTCTGTTCGTCATGCAGTTCCTGGTTCCGGATTAGTTAGAACAGAATACAGCTTTCATTTGAATCTTCTTTTATAAGATTTTTCAATGCAGATCGCTATTTTGGACTAAGTGTCTTGGGATGTATGCCGAAAACAATACAATCCGTAACGCTTTCTTCTTTCATTGGATCTGTTGCTATGAAAAATGTTGATTATCTTCGTATTTACCGTTTCCTGCTCGGACTAACCATCAAAGAGAAATTCCAGATTATTTTCTGGCTTCCTCTACTGATGATTTTCGGCATTACCTGGTTTCTGGTTGCCCACAGCAGTGACTTGAGCCTGTCTGATCCTTATGTACTGACCATACTGGTTTTATCTATCTCTATTTTTGCTGTAGTCAGTTTTTATCTGAACAGCTTTTTCACACACTCAATCGATATGATCCGCAAAGGAGTTCGATCTGTCGCTGATGGTGACCTGACAGCACGTCTGAATATTCCTGTGAATCGTGACGAATTTGGCCAACTGGCTCGCGATATCGATACCATGACTGATCGTCGTCAGAGTGTATTGAAACTAATCAATGAAAGTGCTGACGGTCTGGAGTTATTCGCAGAAGAATTCCGTTCCGCCGCAGAAGAAGGCGAAGAACTGGCTCGTAATCAACGCCAGTACATTGATTCACTGGCAACAGCTATGGAAGAGATGACCGCAGCGATCCGTGAAGTGGCCCATAACGCTAATGAAACCTCCACACAAACGCGTCAGACCAGTGAAGAAGCTTCTCATGGTGCAAACCGTGTACAACGCACAATCAGCTCCATCAATGTACTGACTGATGAAATCAGCCAGGCATCCAGTGCAGTAGAACACCTGACCTCTCGAGCAAACAAGATCAGTGAAGTCGTTACTGTTATCAATGCAATTTCAGGCCAAACCAACCTACTGGCATTAAACGCAGCCATTGAGGCAGCCCGTGCAGGCGAACAAGGTCGCGGTTTTGCGGTAGTAGCGGATGAAGTCCGGACGCTGGCAGGCCGTACTCAGCAAGCCACTGTTGAAATTCAGAAAATGATCGAAGAGTTACAAGCCGGCACCGAAGCTCTGAACGATATCATGGAAAAAACCGTGGTTCAGGCAGCAGATAGCCGTGAACTCATTACTGCCGTAGGTTCAGATATCGACCGTATTGCAACTCACAGCGAATCTATCTTCGAGATGAGTGCCCACATCGCCACCTCAGCAGAACAACAGAGTGCTGTTGCCGGTGAAGTAGCGCAAAGTATTGATGAAGTCCGTAATCAATCCGTCAATATCGAAGATAACTCCGCAAATACGCTTGCCGGTACAGAAAACCTGTTGGTCACCGCGAAAGAACTGTCACAGATGATGCAGGGTATGCGCTTTAAATAGTGAATCCCTCGTGATCATTGGAGTTTCAAAACAGGGCCAGCTACAATACTGGCCCTGTTTTTTTACCAGAGCCTCCTATGAGCACTACCGTTTTTCTGCAAAAAGATCGGGAAAAATCCCTGCTTAGACGTCACCCATGGATTTTTTCCAAAGCAATCGACAAAGTTAAAGGCAAACCACACGCAGGTGAAGCTGTCGATATCGTTGATCATCGCGGCAAATGGCTGGCTCGGGGTGCATGGTCTCCAGATTCACAGATCCGTCTGAGAGTCTGGACCTTTGATCAGAATGAGCAAATTGATACCGAGTTTTTCGTCCGCCGTCTGCAACAGGCTCAGCGTGGCCGGGAACTGTTAATTTCCCGTCTGCAATTATCGGCCTACCGCTTGGTTGCAGCCGAATCAGACCTGCTGCCAGGTATCACTATTGATCGTTATAACGACTATCTGGTGTGCCAGTTGCTGTCCAGCGGTGCCGAATACCACCGTCATGAATTAATCAACGCTTTGCAGCAACTCTACCCAACTTGTTCTATTTATGAACGCTCTGATGTAGCCGTACGTAAGAAAGAAGGTCTGGCTGAACGTACTGGTCTGTTATATGGCGAAGTTCCGCCAGATGAAGTCATCATCGAAGAAAATAACGGTATAAAGATCAGCGTTGATATCAAAAGCGGTCATAAAACAGGATTCTATCTGGACCAGCGTGATAACCGGGCTATTGCCGGAAAATATGCGCAGGATCGCCGCGTACTGAACTGCTTCTGCTATACCGGTGGTTTTGGTGTATATGCTCTGCATGGTGGAGCAAAAGAAGTCATTAACGTCGATGTATCAGAGCCAGCCCTTGAACTGGCGAGACACAATGCCACGTTAAATCAACTCGATTTGTCCCGTGCCCGTTTTGAAAAACAAGATGTATTCAAGCTGCTGCGGGAATACCGCGAACGCGGCGAAAAATTCGACATGATCGTACTGGACCCACCGAAGTTTGCAGAAAGCAAAGCGCAACTGGATGGGGCTTGCCGAGGCTATAAAGACATCAACCTGTTGGCTTTCCAGCTGCTGAACCCTGAAGGAATTCTGCTCACATTCTCTTGTTCTGGCCTGATGACCGCTGATTTGTTCCAAAAAATTGTAGCAGATGCTGCGCTTGATGCTGGTCGTGAGGCTCAGATCCTGGAACGGATGACACAAGCAGCAGACCACCCGATTGCGACACCCTATCCAGAAGGTTTCTACCTGAAAGGATTAGTTGTCCGGGCAATATAAGAAACACCGATTAACGCAGGCATCAGCCTGCGTTCGTTTTGTACTGGTTTACACAATATTTAAAAAGGATGACACATGAGCACGTCATGGAATATCAAACCTACGCCTCGTCACAACAGCGATGCTGTCCAGCATAAAATCAACATGAAAACCAAACCGCTGGGAGCATTGGGCATTCTGGAGCAAACAGCGCATCAATTAGCACTGATCCAACAGCAAAATAAAATTTCAATTGATAACCCTACTATGCTGGTTTTCGCCGGTGATCATGGTGTGGCTGATGAAAAAATCAGTCTGACCAGCAGTGAAGTTACCCGCCAGATGGTGCTTAACTTCCTCGCCGGAGGTGCGGCCATTAACTGTTTCTGCCGTGCGAATGACATGGCGTTAAAGGTCGTGGATACCGGCATCAAAACACCGATTGATGATGAACGCCTGATTGTTCAGCGCATTGGTCCAGGAACTCGCAATCTGGCTCACGAAGCGGCAATGACTGAAGAAGAAGTGCTTCAATCACTGAACTACGGTCGTAAGCTGGCAAAACAGCTCGCGGCTGAAGGTTGCAACCTGCTGGCATTTGGAGAGATGGGGATAGCCAATACAACCCCGGCATCCTGCATCATGGCTTCATTGCTTAACAAATCCGCATCAGAATGTGTCGGCCGCGGTACCGGTATCAGTGATGCACAGCTGAAACATAAAACGACCATTGTAGAAGCGGCTCTGCGCCGTATCGGAGAAAACAAAGCGCCATTGAATATCCTGCGGGAAGTTGGCGGATTTGAAATTGCCCAAATCACCGGGGCTATTCTGGGAGCGGCGGAAGCAGGGATCAGTATTCTGATCGATGGTTTTATCATTACATCTGCAGCCATGTTGGCCACAAAAATTGCTCCGGCCAGCCGTGATTATATGATGTTTGCACATTGCTCTGGTGAACAAGGCCATAAAACCATGCTGGAAGCACTCAATGCCACCCCTTTACTCCATTTGGGGCTTCGTCTGGGTGAAGGTACCGGAGCGGCTGTAGCATTGCCATTATTGCGGTCTGCCGCAGAGTTTTATAACAACATGGCCAGTTTTGAAGATGCCGGAGTCACGCTGTAATCATACCGCCATGAATACACATTATCAGCGCGCTATCATCGACCTGCTAAGACACGGAACCATCGCTGGCGATCCCGGTCTTTATGGTCATACTGATATTCCTGTCAGTGAGAGTGGCTGGCAACAAATGCAGCAATCGGTGAATGTGGATTTGCAATATCAGCAAGTAGTCAGTTCACCGCTTCAGCGATGTCTTCGCTTTGCTAAAGATTACAGCCGTCGCCACACATTACAGCTACACACTGAACCACTGTTGCAGGAAATGAACTTTGGTGAATGGGATGGGCGCACATTTGACCAATTACAGGATCGCTGGGCCGAACTGGAAGCCTTCTGGCAAACACCCGCACTGATAACACCTCCGGGTGGCGAATCGCTGGCTGTTTTTAAAGAGCGAGTTAATCAGGGATGGCTGCAGTTGCTACAGCAATGCAGAGGATCACAGACGCTGGTAGTCACTCATGCCGGAGTGATCAGAATGATCCTTGGCCAGCTATTGTGCGTAGATTGGCAATCGGCTGCTTATTACCAGCAACTACGAATAGATTACGGCTCAATCACCCGGATCCAGATCCTCTACAATGAAGATAAAATTTATCCTCAGATCCGGTTTATTGGTCGTCCCTCTCCCGCAATCTGACAAAGGTTAAGTGAATGGAAACTAACAATCAGGATCGCCATCAAGCCCGCCAGCAGCGAATCAAAGAAAAGGTCGATGCACGAATTGCCGCTGCACAAGATGAACGAGGCCTGCTGATTGTCATCACCGGTGATGGAAAAGGGAAAAGCACCTCTGGCTTTGGAACCATAGCGCGAGCAACAGGTCATGGCCTGCATGCAGGTGTTGTTCAGTTTATTAAAGGCACCTGGGAATGTGGTGAACGTATTTTATTGCAAAAAGCCGGCGTAGAGTTTCACGTTATGGCGACAGGCTTTACCTGGGAAACCCAGAATAAAGAAAAGGATCGTGAAGCCGCACAGCAGGTCTGGCAAGAAGCAAAACGCATGCTGGCTTCTGACCAATATGATGTAATTTTGCTGGATGAACTGACGTATATGGTTGCCTACCACTACATAGAGCTTGATGATGTGGTCAATGCACTGACTCAGCGCCCGTCTAAACAGCATGTTATTATCACTGGCCGGGGCTGCCATCGTACATTAGTGGAACTGGCTGATACCGTCAGTGAAATCAGAAATATTAAACATGCCTTTGATAACGGCATAAAAGCCCAAAAAGGGATCGACTGGTAATATTCAACATAGTTACCATTTGAAAAATCAAAATTGAGGCCGCCAAATTTGGCGGCCTCTTCATTAAAATAAGCGAATCAGTGTTGCAGGATCTGACTAAGGAACACTCGGCCACGCTCTGATTGTGGGTTATTGAAGAATTCTTCAGGTGTGTTTTCTTCCACAATCTGGCCTTTATCCATGAAAATCACACGATCAGCGACTTTACGGGCAAAGTTCATTTCATGCGTTACACACAGCATAGTCATCCCTTCTTTTGCCAGCTCAACCATAACGTCCAGCACTTCACTCACCATTTCCGGATCGAGAGCTGAAGTCGGTTCATCGAAAAGCATAATTTCAGGGTTCATACACAGACTGCGGGCAATAGCCACACGCTGCTGTTGACCACCCGAAAGCTGGCCCGGATATTTCAACGCCTGATCAGGAATATGTACACGTTCCAGATATTTCATTGCTGTAGCTTCCGCCTCTTTACGTGGGATCTTACGAACCCACATTGGAGCCAGGCAACAGTTTTCCAGCACAGTCAGATGCGGGAACAGGTTAAAGTGCTGGAACACCATGCCGACATCACGACGAACGTGTTCGATATTTTTCAGATCATTGGTCAGTGGCGTACCCTTAACAATGATGTCACCCTGCTGATGTTCTTCCAGACGGTTGATGCAGCGGATCATGGTTGATTTACCAGAACCAGACGGACCACAAACTACAATCTTTTCGCCTTTTGCCACGCGCAAACACACATTCTTGAGAACATGGAATTCACCGTACCATTTGTTGACGTCATTCAGTTCAACAACAATTTCATTCTTAGCGATACTCATCAACATGTCCTCAACGCTTATGACCTGTATGCAGCAGTTTCTCTAAATACATAGAATAACGAGACATACCAAAACAGAAAACCCAGAATACTAAAGCGATAAAGGAATACGCTTCAGTAGAAAAACCTAACCATGCAGGATCTGACAATCCGGCTTTGGCTACAGCAAGCAAATCGAAAAGCCCGATAATCGTCACCAGACTGGTATCTTTAAACAACTCAATGAAGGTATTTACCAAAGAAGGGATCGTGAGTTTCAGTGCCTGTGGCATGATAATCAGACCCATTGATTTCCAGTAGTTCAAACCTAATGCATTTGCTGCTTCATACTGCCCTTTCGGAATTGCCTGCAAGCCACCGCGAATAACTTCCGCAACATAGGCAGATTCAAAAAGAATAATGCCGATCATAGCACGCAACAATTTATCCATGTTGACTTCACCGGATAAAAATAGCGGTAACATTACTGATGCCATGAAAAGCACGGTAATAAGCGGTACCGCGCGCCAGAACTCGATGAACACAATACTCAATGCGCGAATCATCGGCATTTGAGAACGGCGCCCCAGTGCCAGCAAAATACCGATAGGTAATGCAGCCACAGTACCGACAATACCCAACAGTAATGTCAGCATCAAACCGCCCCATTTATGGGTTTCAACAACATCCAGTCCGAACGCTCCGCCATAGAGCAGATAGAATGCAACGAGCGGATAAATAATGAAAAATATACCCGAAAGAGCCGATTTGTACGGTGTTTTAGGATACAGCAATGCGGCAACCTGAAGGGCTGTCAGGGCATAAACCCAGTTCACACGCCAGTATTCACTTTCTGGATAGAAACCATAAATGAACAGGTTCAATCGATTAGTAATGAAGACCCAGCACGCTCCACCAGAGACACATTGATCACGGCTACTGCCAAGCCAATCGGCTTTAATAAGAGCCCATTCTACCAATGCCAAAAGCTGAGGTACCAGGAAATAGAGCAGTGCAAGCGTGATGATGCCGTTTATCCAGCTGGAAAACAGATTTTTATGCAGCCAGCCTGCAATACTGGTATGGCTCGCCGGCGCTGGCATAGCGGATTGTTCGCGATATACGGCCATATTAACGCTCCACTAACGCTTTCTTCGCGTTATAAATATTCATCAGAACAGAAGTCACTAAACTAATAGTCAGATAGACCGCCATGGTCATGGCTATGATTTCAACAGCCTGCCCCGTCTGGTTCAGCGTGCTGCCCATGAAGACAGACACCAGATCCGGATACCCTACCGCTGTCGCTAATGATGAGTTTTTCACCAGATTCAGATATTGGCTGGTTAACGGTGGAATTATCACTCGCATTGCCTGAGGGATGACAACAAAACGCAGAGTCAGTCCATTTTTCAGACCCAACGCATGAGCTGCCTCAACCTGACCTTTTGATACCGCCATGATCCCTGAACGTACAATTTCAGCGATAGAAGCTGCAGTAAAAATGGTCAGTGCACCCACCATAGAAAATAACTCTGGAATGATGGTAATACCACCTCGGAAATTGAACCCTTTCAGAGCTGGTAATTCCCAATGTAATGGCATTCCTGCAATGAAAAATACAATCAATGGTAGTCCGAACAAGACACCCAAAGTCCCCCAAAATACGGGGAATGGCTGACCAGTCAGCTCTTTACGTTTTTTAGCCCATTTCCGTAGGAACACAGCACCAATAGCGGCAATGACAAAGGCAACAGTCACTACTGAAAACCCGTTTTCTGCTATCGGCGCAGGAACATATAAACCGCGGACATTCAGAAAAAAAGCATCAGCAACATTTATACTCTGCCGAGGAGCAGGCAAAGCCCGTAATACACAGAAATACCAGAAGAAGACTTGCAGCAGCAAAGGAATGTTACGAAATACCTCTATATATACAGCTGCAGCGCGACTTAAAAGCCAGTTGTTTGATAAACGGGCAATACCAATCAGGAAACCAAGGACGGTAGCCAGTACAATACCAATCCCCGAAACCAGTAAGGTATTCAGCAAGCCGATCACAAACGCCCTGCCATAGGTATCATCTTCCGTATAAGATATCAGCGTCTGGACAATCCCAAAGCTGGCTCGGTTATCCAGAAAAGAAAAACCTGTAGCGATTCCTCGCGCATCCATATTATGCAGGGCATTGCTGACAAAATAGAACAGCATCCATGCCACACATGCAATAGCAATCGCCTGAAATAGAATTCCACGTACTTTAGGATCATAAATCCAGCGGGTAGCAGCCGCATTATTGCGATTATTTGAGTTTTCAGCAGGCATGCTAAATGTTAACTCCAGTAAAACTCTTAACTTAAAAGGGCGGGATTTTCCCGCCCAATCCTGATGCGATTAACGTACAGGTGGCGCGTATAAGAAGCCGCCTTTATTCCACAGATTGTTCTCAGTACGAACAATTTTCAGCGGAGAATCTTTACCGACGTTACGATCGAACACTTCAGCGTAGTTACCTACCTGTTTCACGATCTGGTAACCCCAGTCTTTTACCGCACCCAGAGTTGTACCATCCGGAGCGTCAGCACCCAGCAGACGTTTCACATCCGGGCTGCCAGACTTCAGCATTTCATCCGCATTCTTGCTGGTTACACCCAGCTCTTCCGCGTTGATCATGGAGAATACGGTCCATTTGACCAACAGCTCCCATTGCTCATCACCCTGACGAACCATCGGACCCAAAGGCTCTTTGGAAATGATTTCTGGCAATACTTCAACATCATCGGGTTTTGCGAGTTTGATTTTCACTGCAAAAAGTTGCGATTTATCAGAAGTCAGCACGTCACAACGGCCTGACTCGAAACCTTTAACAGTTTGGTCAGTGTTATCAAATACCACTGGGGTATATTTCATATTGTTCGCGTGGAAGTAATCGGCCATGTTCATCTCAGTGGTAGTACCACCTTCTGTACAGATAGTGGCGCCATCCAGCTCTTTAGCACTCTTCACGCCCAAAGATTTATTGACCAGAAAACCCTGACCATCGTAATACGTGGTCGCTGTTGATTTCAGACCCAGAGTTGCATCACGAGTCATAGTCCAGGTGGTGTTACGGGACAGAATATCCACTTCACCTGATTGCAATGCGGTAAAACGTTCTTTACCACCCAGCGGGATATATTTCACTTTGCTTGCATCAGAAAAAACAGCCGCAGCAACTGCACGGCACAAATCAACGTCCATACCTTCCCATACACCCTTAGCATTAGGGCTGGAGAAACCAGGCAGACCGTCATTCACACCACATTGCACATAACCTTTTTTCTTAACATTCGCTAACGTGTCACCTGATGCTGCCTGAGCACTACCGGCGATCAATAAAGCAACTGCAGAAGCAACACCTGTTATATATTTTAGTTTTGACATATATCTTCCCTGCCAGGTTGAGTGAATAAGATTATTGAATCCATGCTAGCTATCGTTCAGCTGCACTTGGTATGAATCAAAGCAACTATCAGGCCAAAGTGAACAACAACATAATTCTGCGAAAAACGCGGGTTCACAGATATTTGACCACTCCAGGCACCATGCAGAGACACCAAAATGGTGCAACCAGTCAAAAATCAAGAAATATTGTCTTTGTACTGGTTTTTGCTCTTATAGTTAGCCCCAATTCCAGAAGTAATGCTTATTACAAACCAAATTCCCAGAATAAAAGACTGAAAATACAACTAAAAAGCTCACTTCAAGCCAATAAGATAACAAGAAAATGATTTTTATGGGATAAAATTTTGCAGAGATGCAGGATCGCCTATTTTTTCACCCCATCCATGAGGGGCTTCTACGTTATATTCTGCTCCGGCATAAGAAAAATGCAGAAACCAGGCATGGAGATAAGTTCGGGCATCAGGTGATCCACCATATCGAACATCCCCTAAGATAGGAGCTCCGATACTTTTCAACGCAACGCGGATTTGGTGTGTTTTTCCGGTTTGTGGGGATACCACATAAAGACGATGTCTTGGTATAGGAAGAGACAGGCTCTGAAAATAGGTGATAGCAGGGTTTTCGAGCGAATGCAGTAATTTCCAGCTGCCATTTCGTCCTTTAGCCATATCACCTTTGATCCATCCCTGCTTTTTTTTCGGTAAACGATCACTAATAGCCAGATAGGTTTTCCGGATTTGTTTGTCAGCAAACAACTGACTTAAAGTTCGGTTAGCTTCTTTATTTTTCGCTAACAAAACTAACCCTGACGTTACCTTATCTAATCTGTGTACAGGATAAACAGGGATTCCCCAAAATGCAGATACCCGAGATACCAGCCCAGGAACACCTTCATCATCATGCATATCAATATCAATCATCTTGTTCACGATAATAAAGTCAGGCTGTTCAAGGATAACAGTGAATCCGTCAGGTTGTGCAGACATCAATTAGCTCTTTGGAGTTAAACAGATAAAGAGACATTATCCCCGCTCCACCGTTTCTGAACCAGTAATTCAAATGGAAATCCTAAGTAGTGCAATACGTTGCGCTTCCGTCCAGACGTTCTAAACTGAAAGTAGTTAAATTAATTTTCTTATATTTCAACATATAAGGCGTATCCTATGTTTACGACAAAATTAATCATTTCTCTATTGGCTGTGAGCATTCTTTACGGCTGTTCTTCTTCCGATCAATCCGGCACAACAGAAAATCTGAAAAAGAACAGTATTGCGTCCACTCAGCGCTGCGTCTCGCTAGATACCAGAAATAATCCAGATAAAGCATTTAATTACTGCAAAGCATCTGCAGAAACAGGCAACAGATATGCTCAGATATTGCTTGCCTCAATGTATTTTCAAGGGAACGGAACGCCTCAGGATTACAAACAGGCCGCATACTGGTTGCAAAAGGTCGCTGAACATGGAGATGTCAATGCGCAGGCACTTTTAGGCTCAATGTATTACGAAGGCAAAGGAGTTACACAAAGCAATCAGCAGGCATCATTCTGGTTTCAGAAAGCCGCCCGTCAGATAAGCCTAAACCCTATGGTGCTGGTTGGTGCTATGTATTTTGAGGGGCAATGGGTATATCAAAGTTATCAGCAAGCTGCATATTGGTATCGAAACGCAGCAGAACAAGGTGATGATAACGCACAGTTTCGCCTCGGTACTATGTATTATCAGGGGCAGGGATTTACCCAGGATTTTGTGCAAGCAGCTGATTGGTATCTCAAATCAGCAACACAAGGAAACTCTAATGCACAGGCATTTCTAGGTGGCATGTATTTCGAAGGGCTGGGTGTCAGGCAAGATCTGAAACAAGCTTATGCCTGGCTGTCAGTGGCTGCAAAAAATAATCAGGATGCCATAAAGTCAAGAGATTCGATCGCGTCGCAGCTATCTGACACTGATCTCTTTGAAGCTCAGATTCTGGCAACAGAATATCTGAACAAATACGCACTTAAATAAGAGCCCTTTATATCTGCCGGAGACAAACCCGTTTTGGATATCTGGTGTAGAATGATATTCTTTCACCTAATGAGTGTGGATGCAGATTACTACAATAAAGGAATACTGATGGAGCACCAAGTCCCCGAGTCACGGGAAACCAAATTCACGTTTCATAACGGCGCTATTCGGATCATTGCAACCTCGTACCCACCCGACTGGTTCTGGCGCGTTTCCTATCAGGTTATCTCTGATAAATACGGTGTTTTCCCTCAGCTGAATGATACTGAGGGCCCACATGCTTCATACCAAAAGGCGATAGAACGTGGACTCAGGCTCGGATCTGTATGGCTCGGTATTTTGGGTATGAAAAAATAAACGGCGGCATTGCCTGCCTCCGTTTATTTTATAGATACAATACAGAATGAGTGATATTTCTAGCTGATTTATCAACCAAAATTTGCATATCGTTTGAACAGTTTTTCAAAGTAATCATCACCATCCGTAGGTTTTGTTTCAGCCTGCTGAGACATATCTGGCTGAGGCTGAGGGTGAGAAAACGATGTACGCCGTAAATTAAAATATGTCACTAACTCTTTCATTAATTTGCGATCAGCAGGATCAACGGCTACTGATATTCCATCTGCAATACACTTAATGATCGTTGCATCTGTCCATGGATTATCATCAGCGACAGCCAGTGCATTTTCTTTAATCACTTCAGTGATCCTGTCGTTTTTGACAACCAATTCAATGAGGCGCTCAATCGGGTATTCTTTTGATGAAACCAGATTCTTTGTCTTTGCCGCAGGTTTCAACCCCAGATAGGAAAGATAATGGTCGGCAAGATTATATTCCTCAGCATATGCAAGAAAAAATTGTAGTTGGGTTTCGCTATCCCAGCCTCTTTCCTGCACCAACAACTCATAGCGCTGCTTAATATTACTCACGCCTTTCTCCTTCAAATGCAAGGTTTCAGTTAGTCATATTCGTCCACACAATGGATGTCGACTATATACCAGAAGCACGTATGACTTCTATTAACTATGTCATATTTCTGAAGCAGAGTTGTAACAATTAGCTAGCTTAGCAGTTTTTTACTCGCACTATCACTGTACAATAACTCAGCTATACCTACGCGCTACCGCTTTCAGATTCTTGTTGTATGACCTGAGTCACTAATAGCTGATCAATCTTGTAACTATCAATGTCCACAACCTCAAACTTATAACCTGCATACGTTACTGAGTCGGTGCGTTTAGGAATTTTCCGCAGCATAAACATCATGAAACCAGCGATAGTTTCATAATTTTCATATTCTGGGAATGACTCAATATTTAAAACTCTCATCACGTCATCAATAGGAGCTATGCCATCAATAAGCCAGGAATGATCATCGCGCTGAATGATTTGTTCCTCCTGATGCTGGTTGACCAAATCTCCCATCAAGGTATTCATAATATCGTTGAGAGTAATAATGCCAACGACCAGAGCATATTCATTCAGAATTACCGCGATGTCTTCTCGTGACCCTTTGAAACTTTCAAGAGCTTCTGTCAGTGTTAGTGTGTCAGGAATAATAAGTGGTGTATGAATTAACTTTTCGTCGGTTAGAGAAATAGGCTGTTTATTGAGCACTCGCAGCAAAATATCTTTCGAATCAACATAGCCAAGAACCGTATCAATATTGCCATCACAAACCAGAAACTTGGAATGAGGGTGCTCCGCAATTTTCAGTTTGATCTCATCTTCAGTTTCTCGACGATCAAAATAAATTATGCTGTCTCGTGATGTCATCGTAGATGGCACTGTTTTCGAGTCCAGCTCAAAAACGTTTTCTATCAGATGGTGTTCCTGCTCCCTCAGCACTCCGGCCTGAGCGCCCGCAGACATCATCGCGTAGATATCATCTGGTGTAATGACCTCTTTATGCGTTGTCGGCAGTTTGAACATTCTGAACAATGTGTTCGCTAATCCATTGAAAATAAAAACTAATGGTTTAAATATCGCCACACAGAACAGCATAGGGGTAACAATATGTGTAGCAATGCGCTCAGGTGCCATCATGGCCAGCCGCTTCGGAATCAAATCAGCAAATAGAATAAACATTGATGTGACAATAATGAATGAAACAGCAAAGCTGAGACTATCCAGCAGCGGAGGTGCAAGCCACATCTGGAGAATCTCGGCGACATACGGTGTCAAAGCTGATTCACCGATAATACCACCAAGAATCGCAACACCATTCAATCCTATCTGTACGACAGTGAAGTAATGGCCTGGTTGCTCCTGCAATGCGATCACTTTATTGGCTGGCTCATTCCCAGCCTCAGCAAGTTGCTGCAATTTCAATCTACGGGAGGCAGCTAAAGCAATTTCGGAGACAGAGAAAAAAGCGCTGGTAATGATTAATACCGCTATGGAGATTAGACTATTTGTCATAATTAGAATGCTCTGGCTGAGTATCTATTCACCAGGACGGGGTTGACGGCATCAGTTCTGCCGGGATGGGATAATCTGTCTTCTCGATGCACGCCCTGACCACGGCCCTCAACCACTCCTGTGGGCAGCGGCCCAATCGCTTGCCGGTCTCCACCAACGACAGGATGCCCTGGCGACACACCTCGCCCAGGTGAGACCACACGCCGTAGCTACCCTTGCGCCAGAGCACATAGCCACGCAGCGCCCGCTCCGCCTCGTTGTAGATCGGAACAGTGTCGTGGAGGGCCAGCGTGTAGCTCTCGGTCGCCGCCGCACCATGAAGAAACAAACATCGTAGACGGTACCGCCTGCTGCACACCAGGCCGCCGCCCTCATAGCC
>SSEX01000047.1 GCA_008015085.1 Tolumonas sp.
AATCAATACTTGGCGGAATTAAAGCATTATACTTCCGGCCGTTTATGTGATTTACAACCGACTGAACGTGATAAGCCTGCCACTGCGGCCGGGCTGGTACTGAATGCCCGAGTGATGGTAACCAAACGTGGTACCAAGATGGGGATTCTCACGCTGGATGATCGTTCTGGTCGTTTAGACATCACTTTGTTCAGTGAAGCACTGGAAAGATATGAATCTTTGCTGCAAAAAGACCGTATTTTAGTCGTAACGGGTCAAATCAGCTTTGACGAGTATGCGGGGGGCATTAAAATGTCGGCCCGCGAAGTGCTGGATATTGAAGATGCGCGAACCCGTCATGCACGGGGCCTACGGGTTAAAGTAACGCAATCAGAGCAGGCAGATCAGTTTTTACAAGGTCTTGCGGACATATTAATGCCTCATCGTGCAGGAATTTGCCCCGTGCATGTTTGTTATCGCAGAACGGGCGTGCAGGGACAACTGACGTTGGGGACTGAATGGCGGGTGACGCCGACCGATCAACTACTGGACGAATTGCGATCCCGTGTGGGTAAACAAGGCGTTGAGCTGATATTTGAGTAGCGATTTCGGATATAACTTATGAATATGAACTTTCTGGAATTTGAACAACCTATTGCTGAATTGCTGGCACAAATCGAAGAACTGAAGCACGTCAGTGCGAATGTTGGCAGCAGCGTGGATTTGACAGATGAGATCAATCATCTGGAAAAGAAAAATGAGGAACTGACCAGAAAGCTGTTTTCTGATCTGGGTGCCTGGCAGATTTCTCAGTTAGCGCGCCATCCGCAGCGTCCGTATACCGCGGACTATATCTCCCGTATCTTCACTGATTTCGATGAAATGGCGGGTGATCGTGCATATGCTGACGACAAAGCGATTGTAGGTGGTACGGCTCGTCTGGATGGTCAACCAGTTATGGTGATTGGCCATCAGAAAGGTCGTGACACTCAGGAGAAAATTAAACGAAACTTCGGTATGCCTAGACCAGAAGGCTACCGCAAAGCCCTGCGGCTGATGCAGATGGCTGAACGTTTCAAAATGCCGATCATTACCTTCATTGATACACCTGGTGCATATCCTGGGGTGGGTGCTGAAGAGCGCGGTCAGTCAGAAGCGATTGCCCGTAACCTGAAAGTAATGTCAAGCCTGAAAGTACCGGTTATCTGTACTGTTATCGGTGAAGGTGGGTCTGGCGGTGCACTGGCTATAGGTGTTGGTGATCGTGTGAACATGCTGCAATATTCCACCTATTCGGTTATTTCACCGGAAGGCTGTGCATCAATTTTGTGGAAGAGTGCCGAAAAAGCCAACATCGCAGCGGAAGCTATGGGGATCACGGCTGCTCGTCTGAAAGAGCTGAAACTGATCGATGGTATCGTTTCTGAACCATTGGGTGGTGCACACCGTAATGTTGATGAAATGGCTAATTTACTGAAACAGCGTCTGCTGACGGATCTCAATGAATTACATTCATTACATACTGACGAATTGCTGAAGCAACGCTATCAGAAACTAATGAGCAATGGTTATTGCTAATATTGATGAATGGATATGCTAGAAACGGTGCTTGAGGCGCCGTTTCTTTTTTATGCGAAAGCATCATTCGATAACCGGCTCACCATCAGGCTCTGAAAACTCCAGACTATGGTAACGCCACGCTTGCATGTGGGGTGGCCAACTGTCGGGTTGCCAACCGCCTTTACGTAATAAATGATGTAGAAAATCATACTTATCAGGAAGTTGTCGCCATACTGCAGGTAAAAAAGTGGCTCTTCGATATCCGTCACTTAGCCATAATCCATCAGAGAAGGGAGTCAGTGCAGCCAGAAGTTCTTCCCTCTGGGTGGCTGGAAGCGGTTCTCTTTGGCTGAGAACAGAGATGCTGATTATGCAGTCAGACAGTTCGTTTTCGCTCAGAGGGGCAAATCTTGGATCCTGAAAAGCGGCAGCCTGTGCAAAATAGGGAATTGCCTGCTGCAAAGGCATATCCTGTTCCAGCGTTCCGATACAGCCGCGCAGTTCCCCATGTTTATGCAAAGTGACAAAACAGCCTTGTTGCAGTTCGCCGTGAGGCAGTGGTTCTACCTGGAATGCGGTGTTCAACCAGCGCATTCGGATGGCACGGCGAGCCAGCACTAGCATTGCTTTTCGTTCGGCTAATTCAATAGAGGGCAAAAGCTGCATAACCTACCACCCTGCTTTTATCTGAACATGTATCGCCGGAGGTGCATTTCGCCAGTAACTGAATGTTCAGCTGTTGCTGATGAGCCCAGTGCAAAGCGCCGTTGAGTGCATAACAGCCACAAGCCTGATCGCCGGATAAATTTTCGTGAAATTGCAGTATTTGCCGGATAGTGTCGTCATCCTGCTGGCGGGCGATATCTTGTGAAAGGTAGTGGCTGAGATCTGTGCTGACAACTACCAACGTTTCATCATCTACAAGCAAATCCAGCGCGTTTGCCACAGATTCAGGCTGGCTGACACCGACTACAATAGGGATCAGTTTGAAGTCGCCGAGTTGATGTTGAAGAAAGGGCAACTGCACTTCGATGGCATGTTCCTGTCGGTGTGCTTCGGTTGCTGCAATCACTTCTGGGAGTGCCAGTAATGACTCTATGGCTGGTTTATCGAGAAGAATATTGCCTAATGGCGTTGCCTCTGCATCCCAGCGGGTAGGGACTGCTATGCCCTGAACGAAAACACGGTGTGCCGGGCTGAGTACAACCACACGTTTGAAAATTCCTTTGGTTAATAGCTGGTATCCCTGTGCTGCAATATCACCGGAAAAGCGGTAACCAGCGTGTGGCACGATCAGCATCCTGGGAGGATGTTACGGATCAGCTGACGTAACCAGATGCTGTTGCATCCAGTCATGCAATCGTTCTGGATCAGCCGGGTAAAACATATCGGCAACAGCGGGCTGATGGATCACCTGCATACAACCTCCTGATGGATAGATCTCATCTACAATTATAGTGTTGCTGCGGAGGTTGTATGGATAAATCAGAGAATGTGGTGCCGACGCACTACTGGCATCATCTGGATAATGGTCATACCGTTTGTACGCTTTGTCCGCGGGAGTGTGAACTGCGGGAGGGCAAGCGGGGTGTCTGTTATATCCGTATGGCACAAGGCGGAGAGATCGTGCTAACCAGCTATGGTCGTTCCAGCGGGTTTTGTATTGATCCGATCGAGAAAAAGCCACTAAATCATTTTCTGCCGGGAACACCGGTTCTTTCTTTTGGTACGGCCGGATGCAACCTGACGTGTGCCTTTTGCCAGAACTGGGATATCAGTAAATCGCGTGATATGGAAACACTTAGTGCATCAGCCTCACCGGAGCAACTGGCTATCGCGGCTGAACAGACTGGGTGTCGAGCAGTGGCATTTACTTACAATGATCCAGTCATTTTTATGGAGTATGCCGTTGATGTGGCAAAAGCATGTCATGCGAGAAATATCAAAACGGTAGCAGTGACTGCTGGGTATATCAATCCTGAACCGCGGCGTGAATTTTTTGCAGCAATGGATGCTGCCAATGTGGATTTGAAAGGGTTCACTGAGGATTTTTATCACCGGATATGCGGTGGTCACCTTGCTCCCGTGCTGGATACATTGCGTTATCTGAAGCATGAGACATCGGTTTGGTTTGAAATAACCACGTTATTGATCCCCGGTGAAAATGATTCGCCGGAAGAGCTGCAGGCGATGTGTCGCTGGATTGCGGATGAACTAGGGCCGGATGTGCCGCTACATTTCACCGCGTTTCACCCTGATTTTCATATGCTCGATAAATCAGCTACGTCAATGACCTCATTACTTCAGGCAAAGAAAATCGCTAAAGCGAACGGGTTGCATTATGTCTATCTCGGAAATGTGCATGATGTGGCTGATGGCAGCACATGGTGTCCATCATGTGGAAAATTGCTGATCGAGCGGGATGGTTACCGTTTAGGTCGTTGGGCGCTGAAAGATGGCAGTTGTCAGTATTGTAATACGCGGATTGCAGGAATTTTTGAAGCTATGCCTGGTAATTGGGGGCCCAAACGCTGGCCGATAGAGATCAAATAGCGGATGAACTTTGCTGTAATCCCATAATTCGGTGAAGCAGGGGTTATCTGATTATTTCTCAACTCTATCAGTTGCGGCTTCCTCGGCGTTAAACAGGTTAAATTTCCCATCTGACCAGGAAGCATTACACGATTTTCGTATACATTTACGTAGCCAACGAGTGCTGCTGAATTTATTTCCTCATTCGCGATTCTTAAGAAAGCAGAGAGAACAGCTTCACGCAGCGGCAGCACTGACTAATTCTCAACGGGATCTGGAAGTAGCGGTCGGATTGGCCAAGTCATTAATGGCCGAAACCCAAGTAGGGCAAAAACAGTTGTTGTTTTTAGGTGAGGAACTAGAGGCAACCAGAACGAAGATAGCCGTCGATCTGCAGACCATGCAGTTGCCGCATGTGTTTATGTCTGCCAGTCTTTACTGGGGAAAAAAGATCAGTAAACAGCGGAAACATGTTTTGCAAGGCAGAGCCAGGAGATGTTCCCGTAGATTGGAAAAATGTGTTTTTAAGGCAGCTAAAGATTTACAACAGACCTCTCCAGTATATGAATGGCATTATTTACGGATATGCGTGAAACATTTGCGCTACTGGAATGAAGGTTTTTCCGCATTTCTGACGGTGAGACAGTATCAGCAGTTACCGTTTCTGATTCAGCTACAGCGTTGCCTCGGAGCTGTGCACGACTATGATATTTTTAAACAAATAATCTGCTCAGATATGCCGATGCCGGACCAATGGCTGGTAATTCTGGAGCGGTGGCAACAACAAGCATTAACAGACGCTTCAGATCTGTTAATGCATTTCAAAAAGAATGACAGAACCTGATTGCAGATAAATCTCAGGTTAATTAAGCGCCCAGAAATTAAATAATTCCGGCTTCATGGTACCGAGCAGCGTCACAACCCCCAGCACTGCAAAAATTGCAGCTGCAATACCATGAACTAGTTTAACCGGAACAGCCTGTGCGACTTTATTTCCCAGTAAAACTGCAGGTACGTTTGCCAGCATCATCCCAAAGGTCGTACCGGCGACGACATAGAACAGATCCTGATATTTTGCTGCCAGTGCAACGGTCGCAACCTGTGTTTTGTCGCCCATTTCAGCCAGGAAAAATGCAATAAGTGTAGTGGTCAGAACGCCGAATTGCGCTAATTTGGCATCGCCTTCTTCAAATTTATCCGGGATCAGAGTCCATAGTGCCATCGCAATGAAAGATACACCAAGGATGTAGCCCATCGTTTGTGCATCAACCAGCGAAGTTAACCATTCACCAATAGCACCTGCGAATCCGTGGTTGGCCAATGTGGCAATCAGAATACCCAGAATGATAGGGATTGGTTTTTTGAACTTGGCGGCAAGGATAAATGCCAGAAGCTGAGTTTTATCGCCAATCTCGGCTAATGCCACAATTCCGGTAGAAACAAAAAAAGCAGACACTTGATACTCCATGGCCGGAATTTTCCAATGACCATACTACTGTCCGGCCGCACAGTGTATGGTCAAAGGTCTTGCCAGGTGTATCCGGATATAAGACGGATAACTGCTTGCACCATGACCATGAGGGTCAAGTCTGTTGATGCAAGCCCCGAAATGAACAGGAGGCTACTCCCCAATGACGGGCGCAGTATAACGATTTTGTTGGCTGAAGGAAACTGCGCTTGATTTTCAGGAAGCCAGAAACAACAAAGCCCCGCATTGCTGCGAGGCTTTAGAATGATGGTGCCCAGACGCGGAATCGAACCACGGACACGCGGATTTTCAATCCGCTGCTCTACCGACTGAGCTATCTGGGCTTAGGTTGAATGGTGCCGGCTATCGGAATCGAACTGATGACCTACTGATTACAAGTCAGTTGCTCTACCAACTGAGCTAAGCCGGCACTGCTATTCAACGAGGCGGGATTATAATGAAATCCGAAGCGACGTCCAGCACTGAAATCACTTATTTTGCATTTTTCTGTTTGTTTGCTGATATTTTCGACGAAAATCATACTTTCCAGTCTCTTAGGTTAAATAGCAGCCTCCGTTTTTATCGACTAACATCAAAAGAGATATGTTGTTGATTTGGTTGCTATGGACATATTTATATTAATTGGTCTGATTTTGCTTAATGGTGTCTTCGCTATGTCGGAGATTGCTTTGGTGACTGCCCGTAAGGTGCGTTTGGCCAAACAGGCAGCTGATGGTATGAATAGCGCAAAAACCGCACTTAAACTGGCTGAAGATCCCACCCATTTTTTATCTACCATCCAGATCGGTATCACTTGTATCGGTATCCTGAATGGTATTTTTGGAGAAGCGATTCTTGCCCAGCCATTATCTGAATGGTTACAACTGATGGGGTTAACATCTTCGACGGCAAACGTAGCGGCAACAGTTGTTGTCGTTGTTGTTGTTACTTATGTATCGATCGTCGTGGGTGAGCTTGTTCCTAAACGTCTTGGTCAGTTGAATGCAGAACCTATTGCCTGTCTGGTTGCAAGGCCGATGCAACTGCTGGCGTTTCTGGCTCGTCCTTTTGTTCTGCTTTTGTCTGCCTCAACACATGCCTTAATTCGTTTGATGGGGATCAGGCTGGAAAACGTAGTTAGCGTAACCGAGGAAGAGATACATGCCATGCTGGCTGAAGGTTCTGAAAGTGGGGTCATTGAACGGCACGAGCATGAAATGGTGCGTAATGTATTTCGTCTGGATGATCGGGCTGTAGCCTCATTGATGGTACCCAGAGCTGACATTGTGTTTGTCGATCTGCAGGATTCACTGGAGGTGAATCTGCAGCGTATGAGTGATTCTGAACATTCCATTTTTCCTGTGTGTCGTGGCGGTCTGAATGAATTACTTGGCGTGATCACTGCGCGTCAGGTAATGGTTCAGACGATTCAGGGATTAGCGCTGGATTTAGAAGCATTATGTCAGCCCTGCACTTACATTCCTGAAACATTGAGTGGCATGGAGTTGCTGGAGCATTTCCGTACTTCCGGCTCATATATGGCATTTGTCGTGGATGAGTACAGTGAGTTTCAGGGCATTGTGACTGTTCAGGATGTATTAGAGTCACTGACCGGCGAGTTTTATCAGGAAGATGACGATGATGCCTGGGCGGTTCGCCGGGAAGATGGTTCCTGGTTGCTGGATGGTCTTATTCCTGTCATGGAATTAAAAGATTGCCTTCAATTGGAACATTTACCGGAAGAAGAACGCAATCGGTACCATACTTTGAGTGGTTTAGTCATGCTGTTGCTTGGACGGGTACCAGTAACCGGAGACATATTGGAAATAGAAAACTGGCGGTTGGAAGTGGTGGATATGGATGGGATGCGGATCGATAAAGTGCTCGCATCGCGAATTAAAACAGAACGGGCTGATACTGAAGTTATTGATGAGAAAATATTGAGATAGATCATTTTTATCATACATAGATCATAAAAATATAAATAAAATACAACAATTTGTTAACAACACTTCAGGTCGGTTCATAAAATAGGAAGATATACATAGGACATGTGCTCTTCCCGTAAGACGGAGTGGTTAAATGATAAAAAACAGGTGCTGGTGGTTGGTGCCATCAATAATGCCGTTATTGCTAAGTGGTTGTAATATGGCATTGCTTGATCCGAAAGGTGCAATTGGGATGCAGCAGAAATCGCTGATTCTGACGGCGACTTGGCTGATGTTAATTGTGGTCATTCCGGTCATTATTATGACCTTCTATTTTGCCTGGAAATATCGGGCATCCAATAAAAATGCGACCTATACACCAAACTGGTCTCATTCCAATAAAATCGAAGTGGTGGTTTGGAGTATTCCGCTCATCATCATTCTGATTTTGGGGACGATCACTTGGAAAACAACGCATTCGCTTGATCCCCGTACGCCGATACCATCTCAGGAAAAAACATTGGTGATTCAGGCTGTTTCTCTCGACTGGAAATGGTTGTTCATCTATCCGGAACAGGGCATTGCGACTATCAATGAAATATCTTTCCCGGCAAATGTACCTGTTGAATTCAAGGTAACGTCCGGTTCGGTCATGAATTCTTTCTTTATTCCTCAGTTAGGCAGTCAGATTTATGCCATGGCTGGAATGCAAAATCGTGTGCATCTCATTGCTAATGAAGAAGGAGCCTATAAAGGCATATCGGCGAACTACAGCGGGGCTGGTTTCTCTGGCATGAAATTTATGGCTTATGCGACCTCTCAAGAGAAGTTTGCTGAGTGGGTGGCGAAGGTGAAACAAGCACCTAAAAGTCTGCAGTGGGCTGATTATGAAGCATTGTCTAAGCCGACTCAGAATAATCCGGTTGAGTACTATTCATCTGTCAAATCAGATATATACATGGATATCGTCAATAAGTTTATGAAGTCTGATGTGCAGAATAGACCTATGCATTCTGAAGAGATGAACAAGGCAATGAGCGACATGGAGCATGATATGCACATGCCATCACATTCTGGCTCCGGGGAATAAACGATGTTTGGAAAATTAACTCTCGATGCGATCCCGTTTCACGAACCGATCATTATGGTGACGGTGAGTGCGATCATTCTGGGCGGCATACTGATTCTGGCTGCGATGACCTATTTTAAAAAATGGACATGGCTGTGGACGGAGTGGTTGACGTCAGTTGATCATAAAAAAATCGGTATCATGTATATCATTGTCGCGTTTGTCATGCTGCTGCGTGGTTTTGCTGATGCCATCATGATGCGAGCGCAGATGGCGCTGGCCTCCGGCGGTTCGGAAGGGTTCCTGAATGCGCATCACTATGATCAGATATTCACTGCGCATGGTGTGATCATGATTTTCTTCATGGCGATGCCATTTATGGTGGGGCTGATGAATATCATTGTGCCATTGCAGATTGGCGCACGTGATGTGGCTTTCCCGTTCCTCAACTCACTGAGCTTCTGGTTACTGATTGCCAGCGTGGCGCTGATTAATATCTCGTTGGGGGTTGGAGAGTTTGCTCAGACGGGATGGCTCGCCTATCCGCCATTGTCGGGGCATCAGTATAGTCCTGGGGTGGGAGTAGATTACTGGATCTGGAGCTTACAGATCTCAGGGCTTGGGACACTGCTGACTGGCGTTAACTTCTTCGTGACCATTCTGAAGATGCGTGCACCTGGTATGACCATGATGAAAATGCCAGTATTTACCTGGACAGCGCTGTGTTCCAACGTGCTGATCATTATTTCATTCCCAATTCTGACTGTAACAATTGCTCTTCTGACGCTGGATCGTTACCTCGGCACGCATTTCTTTACTAATGATTTTGGCGGAAACCAGATGATGTATGTCAACCTCATCTGGGCATGGGGGCATCCGGAGGTTTACATCCTGATCCTGCCTGCATTTGGTATTTTCTCTGAGGTAGTGGCGACCTTCTGTAAGAAACGCCTGTTTGGTTACACCTCTCTGGTATGGGCAACTGCCGCGATCACCATTTTGTCGTTTATCGTTTGGTTGCATCACTTCTTTACCATGGGGGCGGGTGCTAACGTGAATGCGTTCTTTGGTATCGCAACCATGATCATCTCGATTCCGACCGGGGTGAAGATATTTAACTGGTTGTTTACCATGTATCGTGGCCGGGTGGAGTTCAGCACGCCGATTCTCTGGACACTGGGCTTCCTGGTGACCTTCTCAATTGGCGGGATGACAGGGGTGCTGTTATCGGTTCCGGGTGCGGACTTTGTATTGCATAACAGTGTGTTCCTGATCGCCCACTTCCATAACACGATCATTGGTGGCGTGGTGTTCGGCTATCTGGCCGGTTTCAACTACTGGTTCCCGAAAGCCATGGGTTTCAAATTGAATGAAAAGCTGGGTAAGACAGCGTTCTGGTTCTGGATCTCCGGCTTCTTCTTTGCGTTTGTTCCGCTCTACATTCTGGGCTTCATGGGGATGACCCGTCGTCTGAGCCAGAATATTGATCCGGCATTTCATCCGTTGCTGCTGGTCGCTGCGTTTGGTGCCGTGCTGATTTTCTGCGGTATTTTGACTCAGCTGCTGCAGCTAGCGGTGAGCATTAAAGATCGCAATAAACTGCGTGATGAAACGGGAGACCCATGGGGTGGTCGTACGCTGGAATGGGCGACTTCATCTCCGCCTCCATTCTATAACTTTGCTCAGGTTCCGCAGGTTAACGATCGTGATGCGTTCTGGGATATGAAAGAGAAAGGGACGGCCTATCAGCAACCAGCCAAATACAGTGAAATTCATATGCCGAAAAATACCGGAGCCGGCGTCATCATTGGCTTGTTCAGTCTCATTATGGGTTTTGCGCTGATTTGGTATATCTGGTGGATGGCTATTGTTGGTTTTGTCGGAGCCATAGCAACCTGGATCATTTATTCCTTCAGTAAAGATGTGGATTACTATGTGCCGGTCGATGTGGTAACCAAAATTGAAAATGAGCACTTTCAACAAGTTAAACAAGCAGGGGTGAAGCATGTCGGCTGAAATCTTACATCACCAGTCTGCACATGCCGCTGAGCATGAGCATCATGATGCGGGTGGCAATTCTGTATTCGGGTTCTGGATTTACCTGATGAGTGACTGCATTTTGTTTGCAACCCTGTTTGCAACCTATGCAGTACTCTCCGGCAGTTTTGCGGGGGGACCAACCGGTAAGGATATCTTTGAGTTACCGTATGTGCTGGTTGAAACCTTCTGTCTGTTGCTCAGTAGCGTGACCTACGGGTTTGCGATGCTGGCCATGCATAAGGGGAATCAAAGCGGCGTGATGAAATGGCTGGCAGTGACCTTTCTGTTTGGTGCTGCCTTTATTGGCATGGAGATCAATGAGTTTAGTCATCTGATTGCAGAGGGATTTGGTCCGGATCGCAGTGCGTTTTTATCTGGTTTCTTTGCATTAATCGGTACACATGGTCTGCATGTATTTTCAGGCCTGGTATGGATGATTGTCTTGATGGTTCAGGTTTCACAAAACGGTCTGACGGCTACTAATCAAACCCGCCTGATGTGTCTGAGTCTGTTCTGGCACTTCCTGGATGTAGTCTGGATCTGTGTATTTACCGTGGTTTATCTGATGGGGGTACTGTAATGAGTCATCACGCTAATCATACCGGTGCCAGCCACGGAACGACGAAATCGTATATCACTGGTTTTATTCTGTCGGTTATTCTCACGGTCATTCCATTCTGGCTGGTGATGGATGCGGCATTACCGAAAACCACACTAATCATGATCATTGTAGGTATAGCGTTACTTCAGATCCTGGTGCAGCTGGGTTACTTCCTGCATATGAACACCAAATCTGATGAAGGGTGGAATATGATTTCTTTCGTATTCACCGTTCTGATCATTGCGATTGTGGTTATTGGTTCACTGTGGATCATGTTCCACCTGAACCATAATATGATGGGTCACTAAGAGCTGACATCATGATCAAGCAGTATCTGCTCGTCACAAAACCGGGGATCATTTTTGGTAATTTGGTTTCCGTGGTTGGTGGTTTTTTCCTGGCTTCCAAAGGAAGCCTGGATTTCACCTTATTTCTGTCAACAATCATCGGTGTATCACTGGTGATTGCCTCTGGTTGTGCTTTCAATAACTATATCGATCGCGATATAGACTGCATTATGGAGCGCACTAAAAACCGGGTGCTAGTGAAAGGGCTGATCTCGCCTGTAACCACACTGATCTATGCAACGTTGCTGGGTATCGCTGGTTTTGGCTTGTTATGGATCATGACAAATCCACTGGCTACGGCGCTCGCCCTGATGGGGTTTGTGGTATATGTCGGGCTATATAGCCTGTGGCTTAAGCGCACATCCGTATATGGTACTCTGGTGGGGAGTCTCTCTGGTGCGGCTCCTCCGGTCATTGGTTATTGTGCGGTCAGTAATCAGTTTGATACGGCTGCATTTTTGCTCTTGTTGATTTTCAGCCTCTGGCAAATGCCGCACTCTTACGCGATAGCTATATTTCGTTTTAAAGATTATCAGTCAGCATCTATTCCTGTATTGCCCGTTAAGCATGGTATTTCCGTCACTAAAAACCACATTCTGCGCTATGTACTGGCGTTTGCTGTAGCGACATTGATGCTGACACTGAGCGGGTATGCCGGATACAGCTATTTTGCCGTTGCAACATTGATTGGTATTGGCTGGTCAGCGATGGCCTTTGCCGGATTTAAAGCGGCTGATGATAAAGTGTGGGCGAAAAAACTCTTCATTTTTTCTATCATTGCGATCACATCTCTGAGTGTCATGATGTCGGTGGATTTTGCGACGCCAGATCCTACCCAATTTCTGACTTACCTGGGTTTCTGATTTTGAAGAAGGCTGGTATTTTAAATCATCATATCCCTGTATTTGCCTTTGTTTCTCTCAGGAGTTTGCAACATGACCCGCCATTTAAATAAAGATACGGTTGTTTGTATGTCACTGGCTGCACGGCCGAGTAACTTTGGCACGCGTTTTCATAATTTTTTATACGACGCACTGGATCTTGATTATCTCTATAAGGCATTTACCACCAGCGATCTGGCTGCCGCTATAGGTGGTGTCCGGGCCCTCGGCATTCGCGGGTGCGCGATCTCAATGCCTTTCAAAGAAGCCTGCATTCCAATGGTGGACGAGCTGGACCCTTCTGCCAAAGCGATAGACTCAGTGAATACCATTGTAAACACCGATGGCTATCTCAAGGCGTATAACACAGATTACATCGCGATAGCTAAATTACTGGCTGAGCATCAAGTGCCAAATCAACTTACGTTTGCTCTGAGAGGCAGTGGTGGCATGGCAAAAGCGGTTGCTTGTGCTCTGAAAGATGCAGGATTTAAAACAGGTATTATCGTTGCTCGTAATGAAGCCGCTGGGAAACAGCTTGCCGGGCTGTATGGTTTTGACTGGGCTGCGGATATGCAGGGTATTCAGGCTGATCTGCTTATCAATGTGACGCCGATAGGAATGGTGGGTAGCGCAGATGAGCAAACACTGGCATTCACCGAAGATTCCATTCAGCAGGCACAAGTCATTTTTGATGTGGTGGCATTGCCTGCCGAAACCCCGCTGATTCGTTGTGCAAAAGCGAATGGCAAGAAGGTAATCACCGGCGCAGAGGTATTTGCCATTCAGGCGGTAGAACAATTTGTGCTCTATACCGGGATCCGTCCTAGCGATGAGTTGTTCCGGCAGGCAGCGCAATACGCCCGCGGTTAATTCGTGCTTATTGCAGCAAATTATCTGGTGGGATGTGTTTCATTGATATAGCGGGCAAAACTGATGTGGTTACCAATCTCAGCTTTTGCCCGATACATGGCTGTATCTGCGCTCTGAATGATGGCGTCTACACTATCACCGTTATCCGGGTAGGTTGCAATGCCGATACTGGCAGAAACAGTCAGCTGATAACCATTAACAGAACAAGGCTTCAGTATTTCACTCAACAGTTTGAGAGCCAGCATCTCAAGGCTTTCTTGTGCAGACCATTCCGGTAATAGTACCAAAAACTCATCACCGCCCTGACGGCAGACAGTATCTGACTCCCTGACGACATTCAGCAGACGTTGGGCAACCAGTTTTAAGACCGCATCACCGATACTATGGCCGTATTTATCATTGATAGGTTTGAAGTGGTCAAGGTCAATAAACAGGATGGCCATCTTTCTTTCGTATCTTCGGGCCATAGCTATCGCCTGACTTGCGTGTTCCAGAAAGAGAATCCGGTTTGGTAACCCGGTCAGATAATCATGATGAGCAAGATGCTGGATCCGAGCTTCTGCTTCCCAGCGTTCTGATATATCCAGAAACATGCCGACGTAATTAATTACTTCACCTTTTTCATCCAGTACACGACTGATCGACAGAATTTCAGGCAATAATTGCCCATCCTTGCGGCGATTAACTAATTCGCCTTCCCAATAACCATTCTCAGAGATCGATAGCCACATTTTCTGATAAAAAGCGTCATCCTGCTGACCCGAAGAAAGAATTTTCGGGTTTTTGTTGCGTATATCATCCAGCGTATAACCAGTGATTCGTGTAAAAGCCGGGTTAACAGAAATGATCCGTTTTTTTGCATCGGTCACGAGAATACCGCCGGGGCTGGCATCCAGAACGGTGCTGGCCAGCCGCATGGCGGTTTCGTTTTTCCGCCGTTCGGTAATATCATCAAATACAATCACTATACCGATAATATTGCCTTTTTTATCCACAAAAGGCTCACCTGTTGAAAGTCCGAGAAAATCCGTGCCATCATCAAGGAAATAGTGTTGTTCCAGCGTGAAATTTATTTTTTCCCCTGAGAGTAATTTACCTATCTCTTTGTGCAGCTCGTTTTGCTGAGTTTTTGCCGTTAACTGATATAAATGATTGCCGGGTAACGCGTCATAAGGTTGGTGGAATAACTCTGCAACGCGCTGATTACTATATAAAATTCTTCCGGTAGTACTTATCAGTAATACGGCAATACCTGATGTGTCGTAGATGGCTCGCAACAATGCTTCCTGCTCAGCAATATTCTGGTTTGCTTTTTCCGCCTGTAGCAAAGATTCTTTTACCCGGTTATGCGAACGGATTAATGCATAACTCAGTAATGCGGCAAATAAACTCAGCACTAAACCGGAAATACTCGCAATATTGCTGGCTCGCCCGGTATCAATACTTTCCCAGTAAGCCGGTAAGGGTTTTAGTTGTAATTGCCAGTCTGTGCCGAGAAGATGGTTGGTTCTGACCAGCGTCATATAATCTATATTTGGGCTGTTTGCCGGTGAACTGTCAAACATCAATACTGATGGTTCAGATGGCAAACCAGAATAAAGACGGATCGCAATTTTCTTAGACAAATCAGGGTATTCACTCTGCAAGTAATGGCTGATTAAATCACTGCTCCTTATTGAGACATGAACCCAGCCTTGCAGCGCTTTTCTTCTTTGTTCTACAGATGTGACCTGCATATTGTGGCGATATATCGGGATATAGATGATGATGCCAGATTCATTGCGGATGCCAGCATCCTGCAGTAATACCACTCTGGCTGTCATTGTAGCTTTGGCTTGATCTCTGGCCTCTAAAGCAGCCCGAGTCCTTGTTGGGTCTGAAAGTAAATCGAAGCCTAGTGTTGGGACATTTCTTCCTGCATAAGGTTCCAGAAACCTGATGGGAGCATAGAGTGTCCGTTCACCTTCCGGAAATATATTGTAGTCCGTAATGCCTTCGGCGCGTACAGCACTAATATAGCTGAGTTTTTCTTGTGCACTGACCAGTTGAGTATAGCCAATAGCCGTAACCGCTGGATTCATCGCTGAAAGGTTGAGGTAGCTGATATAACGGTGAAATTCTGAACGGGATACATTGGTGCTACTAGCAAATAACCCGGCCACACCCTGCAATATTTCACTATTGTACAGGATACGTCTTTCCAGCCCGGCAGCTAACTCGTTTGCCCGGATCTGAAATTCCTGCAGATGCCGTTGATTCTCCTGCTCTTGCCAGCGTGTTACCTCAATGGACGTCAACACCAACCCTAATATCAATACGATACCTGGTATAAATGTGAAGAACCGTCTTCCTGTAATATGATCAATAAAGTGACGGGGCAATGTCGTTTCTTCCTGAATCAGCATCGTTGAAACAGACAGGATGGCGCTGGTTCAACCGGTTATTCAAAGTATAGCTTTGATAATCTCCGGCTTTTTTGAAACAAAAGAGAAGAGTGTAATTTTCTAAGCCAGATATAAATTTCAGTGTATTTATTCCGGCGATCCGGTGTAACAGATCAGGTTATGAAAATTAACTGTGTGGGCTGAATTATTCCGGTAACCATGCGTATGTGAAGCGTCAAAACGGATAGCATCTCCAGCTTTTAATGATTGCCATGCGCCATCCGTCATCACGTCTAAAGTACCGTTTAAGGGAATGACATGTTCCATGACTCCCATGGCATGTGCCGCAGACAGATATTCCAGCCCGGCAGGGATGGATACCATCAGTAACTCAAACTTCATGTCCTGATCATAGGGGATGATCGCTGTTGCGGTGATATCACTGTTATTCACTGCCTGGAGTGACGGGTTAACCTCTTGTCTCCAGATATTACTGGTGGGTGAGGGCTCCAGAAATGCTGAAAATGAGGTTTCAAAACCGGTCGCAATTTTCCAGAGTGTTGCCACGGTCGGGCTGGATTCACCGCGTTCAATTTGACCAAGCATCGCTTTGCTGACCCCGGTTGCAGCTGCTGTTTTGTCCAGACTCCAGCCGCGCTGCTTGCGCAGCAATTGAAGCGTTACTGAAATGTGACGGGCCAGATCCTGCATTTTATCCCTCGGCAGCAGATTGAACTTAGTTTGTGCGTTATAGCGCACAAGACTGAAGTGTGTTAATTTGAGCGTTATAGCGCACAAGAATAAATCGATCTGGCAGTAACAGCAATCGGATGGCTGGATCTCGGATAAGGATGTCACAGATGCGATTTGCATTTAGTTTACCGGTAGCGGGGCTGGTCGCTAATCTCGTTGGTTTCAGTAGCTCTGTCGCATTGATCTTTCAGGCGGCTAATAGCATGACAGGGGCCAGTTCACAATTGACTAGCTCCTGGGTGTTTGCTTTGTGTATTGGTTCAGGGCTAAGTTCGATCGTGCTGTCATTATATTATCGGCAGCCGGTATTGACGGCCTGGTCAACACCAGGCGCTGCCTTGCTGATTGGTAGTTTGCATGGGATTACACCTCAACTGGCAACCGGAGCTTTTTTAGTCTCCGCTTTGCTGATCACTCTTTGTGGTGTTACCGGGCTCTTTGCCCGACTAATGCATAAAATACCGACCGGACTTGCGGCAGCTATGCTGGCAGGTGTATTGGTCCGGTTTGGCATGAACGTGTTTGAGCAGCTAGCCATACAACCGGTATTGATTATCAGCATGCTACTGGCTTATCTGCTGGCTAAGCGGCTTTATCCGCGTTATGCGATCTTGCTTGTATTACTGGTGGGTAGCCTGCTTGCTTGGCAGCAACATTTACTGCAAGGCAATGAGCAGACTTTATCCATTGCGATACCAGTTTTTACCTGGCCTGATCTTGATATTCCAACTTTACTTGGAGTTGGTTTGCCGTTGTTTATTGTCACGATGGCTTCACAGAACCTGCCGGGTGTTGCTGTTATGCGGGCAAATGGTTATCAGGCCCCGGTTTCTGCTTCACTTTCTGTGACGGGCATTATCAATCTGATACTTGCTCCGCTGGGGTGTTATGCCATTAACCTAGCGGCAATCACAGCTGCGATCTGCATGGGGCCGGAAGCACATGAAGACCCTAAACAACGCTATAAAGCAGCAGTTTTTGCTGGTATCGGTTATCTGATCGCCGGCGTTTTTGGTGCCAGTATTGTTAGCTTATTTGCTGTGTTGCCTCAGGCATTAATCATGGGTGTTGCAGGTATCGCCTTGTTCGGAACTATTGGTGCCAGTTTGCATTCTGCATTACAGAATGAGCATCAGCGCGAAGCTGCATTGTTGACTTTTCTGGTCACTGCCAGTGGGCTGACATTATGGGAGATAGGTTCTGCGTTCTGGGGATTAGTGGTGGGAATTGTGGTTCAGATGAGCTACCACAAGAGGTAGCTCATTTCTGAATAGCCGTTTATTTAGCCAGCGATTCTGGCAGTTCGTCACGGATTTTCGCCAGCATGGATTTCACCACGCGTGGGTTACCGCAAACGATATTGCCGCTATTGTCGTAGTTATGACCACCAGCAAAATCAGTCACGATAGCACCGGCTTCACGGGCAATCAGTTCGCCTGCTGCCAGATCCCAAGGCTTCAGGCCCAGTTCCCAGTAACCATCCATACGGCCTGCTGCTACGTAAGCCAGGTCCAGACTAGCGGTACCAGCACGACGGATATCCGCGCATTCCTGGAAGATGTTGTTGAACATGGTCAGGAATGACTGGTAGTGGTGACGGTGACGGTGCGGGAATGCAGTTGCCAGCACACAACCACCTAAATCTTTGGCATTGCCACAACGGATACGGTAGCCGTTCAGCTGAGCGCCAGCGCCACGAGAAGCAGTGAACAGTTCATCACGGATTGGATCATAAACCACGCCTACTTCGGTGCGGCCTTTAATGCGCAGCGCGATAGAAACAGCGAAGTGAGGAATGCCTTTTACGAAGTTAGTAGTGCCATCCAGTGGGTCGATGATCCATTGGTAGTCAGCATCTTTACCGCTAGTCAGACCACTTTCCTCAGCCACGATAGAGTGGTCAGGGTAGGATTTTTTGATAGTCTGAATGATCACGTTTTCCGCTTCACGATCAACGTTGGTAACAAAATCGTTCATCGCTTTTTGCATGGTTTCAATTTTGCTTGGATCTGCAAAATTTTTCACAATAACCTGGCCAGCACTACGGGCAGCGCGGATAGCAATATTCAGCATGGGATGCATAATGGATTCACCACTGGATGTTAAAGAACGGGGATTAGAAAACGGCGGCGATTATAGGGCGAGGGGCGTAAACAGGCAATGTTCTTTTAGGAAAAAATGAAATACCGGATATTCGCTGCGGCATCCGTGCCACAGAGTTCAGCTGTAACTAGCTGGATCACAATAGGTTTTCGGTTACCGCTTTGTAAAAATCGGTATAACCGCCAATGTGTTTTTTACCAACAAAAATCTGCGGTACGGTACGTACTGGCTGTCCTACTTTTTTCTGCAGATCGGCAACCGTCATGCCGGTTGCAAACAGATCGATGTAGGTAAACGCGAAGTCTTTTTCTTCACACAGTTTTACCGCCATTTCACAGTAAGGGCAGTCGGGTTTGCCATAAATGGTGACGAGTTCCATTTAATCTCCTTTCTCATAGAGCGATATAAATTTGTTAAGCAATTCCAGTTCTGATTCCGGGTGTGCGGGATCACTGGTGATACAGTTGATCGGACATACCCGTACACAGGTGGGCTCCTCATAGAAGCCCACGCATTCGGTACAGCGATCAGGCATGATTTCATATACCTTGTCGCCCATATAAATGGCCTGATTAGGACATTCCGGCTCGCACATATCGCAGTTAGTACAAGCCTCGGTGATCAGTAATGACATTGTTATGCCACCACGTGCGGCTGACGGGTTGTCTCTGCTTCGTTCAGATTACGCAATAAAATGGCGTAATCCAGATCGATATTATCCGGCACGGGGATCTGCACGATATGGCCATCACCAGGTGCAACATCAATCTGTTCACCTTTTTTATTTTCCAGATGAGACAGAGCAAAACTGACATTGCCCTGAGGCGTCATCAGCTCCATGCTGTTACCCAGCAGGAATTTATTTTTCACAGCAATCTTTGCCATGCCATTGGCGGTACGCTCCAGTACCTCACCAACGAACTGCTGGCTGTCTGATACCGAATAACCATAATCGTAGTTCTGATAATCGGAATGCACATGACGGCGAAGGAATCCCTCGGTGTAGCCACGGTGCGCCAGATTTTCCAGTGTCTTCATCAGATCAGGGTTAAACGGCTTACCGGCGACAGCGTCATCAATTGCCTGACGGTATACTTGTGCAGTGCGAGCGCAGTAGTAGAACGATTTTGTACGGCCTTCAATTTTGAGTGAATGGACACCCAGTTTAGTCAGGCGTTCCACATGCTGAATAGCACGCAGATCACGGGAGTTCATAATGTAGGTGCCGTGTTCATCTTCGAACGCGGTCATAAATTCACCCGGGCGGTTTTTCTCTTCCAGCAAGACAACTGCATCGCTTGGCGCCCCAATCCCGAGAGTCGGCTCAACCTTGACCGGGATAGGTTCTTGCTTGTGCACGATCTGGCCCACATCATCCTGTTTGCCTTCATGCACGTTGTATTCCCAACGGCAGGCATTGGTACAGGTACCCTGATTCGGGTCGCGCTTGTTCAAATAGCCGGATAGCAGGCAACGACCTGAATAAGCCATACACAGTGCGCCATGAACAAAAACTTCCAGCTCAATATCCGGGCATTGCTGGCGGATTTCTTCAATCTCTTCAATGGAGAGTTCACGTGACAGAATGACACGTTCCAGCCCCATTTTTTCCCAGAATTTGACTGTTGCCCAGTTGACCGCATTTGCCTGTACAGATAAATGCACTGGCATGTCTGGGAAATGTTCCCGCACCAGCATAATCAGGCCAGGGTCGGACATGATCAACGCATCCGGTCCCATATCAACGACCGGCTTCATATCACGCACGAAGGTTTTCAGCTTGGAGTTATGCGGCTGGATATTCGCTACTACATACAACTTTTTACCCAAGGAATGCGCTTCATTGATCCCTAGCTGCAGATTGGCATGATCAAATTCGTTGTTGCGTACCCGCAAGCTGTAACGTGGCTGGCCGGCATAAACGGCATCGGCGCCATACGCATAGGCATAACGCATGTTCTTCAGCGTACCCGCCGGAGACAGTAATTCTGGTTTAAACATTGTGTTCTCTCTTGGTCTGATCACAGGTCAGTAAGATGCCACCTGATGGCACCGTGCATGCGGCCTAATGGCTTGTGCGCGCGGATTGTACTCTGGAAAGGGGTATTAAAGATATATCTGTAAAAACAGCGGGATGAAATTCTCATTTCCGCTGTTTTATTCAGTATTTTTATCTGGTTTGGATCTTAATGAATGCGATTATTCCGCTTTTTCTCCGCCCAGCGCCTTGATCAGCTCCGGAACGAATTTTGCCAGTTCGCCGGTCATGAGTGCGAAGTCGGCATCCAGACGGGCGGTGTGATCTTCTGAGAGTACATCGTCATTCTGTTCGCGCAGTTCTTCACTGAATTTCAGACGTTTGATGGACAGATCGTCTGCCAATACAAAGCTGACGGTATCAGACCAGTTCAGCGCCAGTTTGGTGACCATTTTATCGGCCAGCAGATGTGCTTTGATCTCTTCGGTCACCAGATCCTGCTCTTTACAGCGGATGATGCCACCATGCTCCAGAGCGGAGCGTAATTCGGCTTCATCTTCCAACACGAAACCACCAGGTGCCGCGCCGTCATTCAGCCATTCGGTCATGGTGATTTCCGGTGGATTCTGCAGGGCAAATGGCACGACGGGCAGGCTACCAGTACATTTACGCAATAAAGAGAGCACGTCATCGGCTTTTTTCGCTGAGCCGGCATCGACAACCAGATATTTTTCTGTCGGATTGATCCACAGGAATGTCTGGCTAGAGCGGGTAAAAGCACGAGGCAACAGGGTGTGCAGGATCTCTTCCTTCAGCGCTTCTTTCTCTTTTTTCTTCAGCGCGCGGCCTTGTGCTGCTTCCATCTCGTCGATCTTATCTTGCAGTGTGTCTTTGATGACGGAGGCTGGCAGCATCTTTTCTTCTTTTCTTGCGCACAACAACAGTTGGCCCTGCGCTTCGTGTACCAGCACTTCCGCATGTCTTCCCAATGGGGAAACCCAACCGAATTTGCTCATGTCCTGATTGCCACAGGGGGTAAACAAATGGCTCTGCAGCATTTTTTCCAGGCTGTCTGCAGTGTGTTCAAAAGGACGAGTAAAGCGATACAGTTGCAGGTTTTTAAACCACATGGCGACCTCAGTCATGTTTCATGGAAAACGCATTCTAA
>SSEX01000020.1 GCA_008015085.1 Tolumonas sp.
CTGTAGTTTTGGATTATGGTCATCAGCACCGCAAGCAGGACAGGCGGATATTGCTGGCAACGAATGCCGGAATGCTGCATCTATTCAGTGATAATACTAATATTCTGGATGAATCCTGGGCTTTTGCTCCGGAGGAGTTTTTATCCCGTAGAACAGACGATATCAGGCACAAATCCTATGCGCTGGATGGTGAATTATCACTGTTTCATGATGATGTCGATGAGGATGGCATTATTGAAGCTGCAGAGGGTGATCGACTCTGGTTGTTCTTTGGGGTTCGCCAGGGTGGGCGTAGTTACTATGCAATGGATCTGACCGATCCGGATCATCCCGCGTTGAAATGGAAGATCAACGGTAATGATACCAGTAGTGATTTTGCATTATTAGGCGAAAGCTGGTCTGTTCCGCAGTTGGCTTATATTTCAGCAAATAACGGGGCGAATCAAAAACGTACTCCAGTTGTTATTATTGGTGGCGGGAAAGCAGCTACTGATAATACAGGGTCAGTAAATTTCAAAGGCAGTGGCCGGGCGATTTACATCATTGATGCAGAGAGTGGCCGAAAGCTTTTTTCGGTTAGTCCGGAAAACAGCTCGCTAACAAATTTACAGGCTCCATTTTATTATCCTATTCCGGCATCAGTTGCATTACTTGACTCCGATCAGGATGGCTTTGACGATCGGCTGTATGTCGGTGATACCGGTGGTAATGTCTGGCGCCTGGATATGAATGGTAGTTTCGCTGATTGGCAGATCAGTAAACTTGCTTCACTTGGCGGCTCGGCGGACATTGCGGCGGCAGACGCAGACTCATCCTCACCTTCATCTTCAACCCTGCATTTCTTTGGACAACCAGTGATTGCGCGTTCGCTACTAAGAGTAAAGCTCGGAGAAAAGGCGACAGCAGATGTTCCGGCTGATTGGGTGTTGCTGGGTAGTGGCAATCGGGATGAGGTGATCGCTCAGACATCAAACCGATATTATGCATTGCCAGATCGTCAGGTAATGCCTTATACAAAACATGATCCAATTCCGGCACCATTAAGCGATAAAGATTTACATCAGGCCTATTCGCAGAAAGCTGCACACCAACCTTCAGATGTTTTTATGCATGGCTGGTATATTGATGTAGCGAAGGCGCAGATATTTGGTAATGGCTATGTGATTGCCGGAAATGTCTGGTTTACGTCGTTTACTCCTACGGCCACAACAGGCGTGACTGATTCCATTTCTATTGGTACAACACGTCTGTATCAGATTGAACTGGTCACGGGTTCTTTTCCACAAGCGCAGGCTGTGGTTAGTCAGTCCGAGGATCGTTTACTGGAAAATCCGGGCCTGGCATATCAGGACAAATATCAGCAATTATGGTTGACGGGCGTTTCTTTACCATCAAGTGACACTGCAGTCTGTGCTTCAGGTGGTATGTTGATCTCTGATGCCTTACAACCACGAAGAATCGCGGAATATGTCTCGGGAAACTAATCATGAGAGCAGTTGATACTTTGTCGTCGTACCCGGCCGCTCATTGCTATCGTAAGACCAATACCCTTTTCAATACCTGAGCTGCACAGACTGATGGTGCCGGGTGTTCCGGCTTGTGTGCCATCTGGCTGAAAGACAAAATATCGCTGGTTAGTCGCTATGTTTAGTATGGAAGCTGAATAGGTATGTCGGATCAGCGTGGTATCTTGATTGGGGGCTTCAGCCAATTTCCTGCTGTGCTGGTCATCACTGAATACCAATAAATGAGAAAAGTCTTGCTCAACACACTTTTCCTGTCGGTTTGCTAGGCAGACGATGACATCGGTTTGATGATCAATTGCATAACTTCTGGCCCGGTGCAACGCATTATGAAAGGAGAACACTTCGGTTTGTAATGCGGTATCAGCAATCAGGTACTGTAGCCCTGGTACGCCGATCAGCAATAAAATGGCACCAATGGCTAACGTGATCAGTAATTCCAGTAAGGTGAATCCACCGATGCGCATAAATAAAACCGCAGAATAAAAAATATGGGATGATTTTCTCTGTCTGCGGGATGAGAGGAAACTGATATTTCAGGCAGTGTGACCAATCGGATGCATCTGCCTGAAATAGAAACGGTTAATGATGACGTTTTGCGGCTAGATACATCAGCAGTACACCCGCCAACACGAATGGCACACTCAGCCATTGCCCGACGGAAATCATATTGCCAGCTTCATAGCTTGCCTGTGGTGTCTTGAAAAACTCGATTACAAAACGGGCACTGAATACTAACACCAGGAATAAGCCCAGCAGGAAACCGTGTTGTTGACTTCTGTTTGTTCTCAGCAAAGAGAGTAACACAGCAAAAATGACAAAATAGCAGGCTGCTTCATAGAGTTGAACCGGATGCCGGGGTAACGCATCTATACGCTGGAATACCACGCCCCAACTGCCATCAGTTGGATTGCCGACGATCTCTGAATTCATGAAATTACCCAGTCGGATGAAGCCGCCGGTCAGAGCCGTCGGAATAGCTAACCGGTCAGCTAGCCAGAGAAATTTATTTTCCGGGTGTTGTCGGACGAAGAGCCAGATGGCAAGCAGAACACCTACACCACCACCATGACTGGCGAGGCCACCCTCCCAGATCTTCAGGATCTCGACGGGATGAGCTAAATAAAAATCAGGCTCATAAATCAGTGTATGAGCGAGACGGGCACCGACAACAGTACCAACAAAGATATAGGTCAGTAGCTTATCTAATTGCTCCGGCGGGCGGTTTTCTTGCCGGTAAATACGCTGCATTAACTGATAGCCGAGCAGGAAGCCAGTGGCGAACAGTACGCCATACCAGTGAATGGCTACTGGACCAATTTGGAACAAAATCGGATCTGCATTCCAGAGTATCATTGCTGTTCTCATTAGTGAGGTTGTTCACATAAACCATGAATGGCCGACAGATTAGCATGTTATCCGAAGCGGGGTGAAGCCCGGTGGCGTGGCGGAATGATTGCGGTCAAAGGGGGGGATTATTCTGTTTCGTCAAAGCGCGTCTCAAATAAGTGCTGAACAGCATCCATGACCTCAATGGCTTCTGGGCCATCACAGATAACCCGGATAGTTTCGCCCTGGGCGGCTTCCAGCATTAATAATCCGACGACACTGTCTGCGCTGGCCTGTTTCTCGCCATTACACAGTGTAATTTTAGCCTGAAAGTTTGCAACCAGCTGGACGAGTTTGATTGCAGCTCTGGCATGTAATCCGAGTTTATTAATTACCGATACCTGATTTTCAATGCGAGGCATTTGATTTCTCCAGAGTCCGGTGACGGCGCTGCACATTTTTCCCCAAGTTTTGGAAATGGTTTGCCAATTGCTCGGCAATAAAAACAGAGCGGTGTTGTCCACCAGTACAACCAATCGCAACGGTAACGTAGCTCCGGTTGTTGCGTTCCAACTGTGGCAGCCAGGTTTCCAGCAGACTAATCAGCTGGTTGGTATATTTGACAACATCGGGTTGAGATTGCAGATAACGCTGCACAGGTTCATCCTGCCCAGTCAATGGTTTTAGCTCTGCAATCCAGTGAGGGTTTGGCAGAAAACGGGCATCAAAGACAAAATCAGCGTCTTTGGCGATGCCATGTTTAAAGCCAAATGACTCAAATACCATGACCAGTTCATGCTCTTTTTTACCCAGTACCCGTTCGCGGATCTGTTCGCTCAGATCGTGGATGCTGAGGTGGCTGGTATCAATACGCAGGTCGGCACTGGAGGAGAGTGGTGACAGCAGGTTGGTTTCTTGCTTTATCGCCTGCTCCAGCGTGAAGTGCTGACGGGATAGCGGGTGTAGCCGGCGGCTTTCACCATAACGCTTTAGTAGCGTGGCATTATCGGCATCAAAGAAAAAACTGGAAAACTGCAGATCCTGATGCAGCCGGATGGCATCCAGAATAGAAACTAACTCGTCGGAAGTGGCCGGAAGGTTACGAACATCGATACTGACTGCGATTTGTTCATATTTACCGCGTAATTCAGCAACCAGCTGGAACAGTAATGATACTGGCAGGTTATCGACACAGTAATAGCCCAGATCCTCCAGTACCCGCAACGCGACAGTTTTACCTGAACCGGAACGGCCACTTACGACGATGAGTTTCATCGGTAATCATCCATTGATTATTTGATAGAGTGCTTCATCTGATTCCGCCAGACGCAATTGACGACAGAAGTTCTTATCATTAAATTTTTCAGCCACCAGTGCCAGTGTTTTCAGATGGGTTTTGCATTCACTTTCAGGAATCAACATGGCAAACAACAAATCAACCGGCTGATTGTCAATTGCATCAAAGGGGATAGGTTGTTCAAGGGTCAGCAATACTCCGGTGACCGGATAGCCATCAGGTATTCGGCCATGCGGGATGGCGATAGCGCCTCCGATGCCGGTTGTTCCCATTTTTTCCCGGGTTTGCAGACTGTCAAAGATTTTTTGTTCGTCAAGACCGAGTCGGGGAGCCGCTAATTCGCTGATAATTTCCAGCACGCGTTTTTTACTGCTGCAAGGGACTGCACTTTTGGTGCAGTCCGCAGACAAGATATCAGAAATCAACATGATTACTTGTTGGCTAATTTTTCTTTGTGTTTGACGATTTGACGATCCAGTTTATCGACTAAGGCATCAATAGCTGCATACATGCTCTCATCTTCAGCATTGGCAAAGAGTTCGCCGCCGTTGACGTTCAGTTTTGCTTCTGCGATTTGCTTCAGTTTTTCTACAGTTAAAATCACTTGAACGTTATTGATGTGCTCAAAGTGACGTTCTAAACGGGCAAATTTACTGGTGACATAATCACGCAATGCATCAGTTAACTCGATATGGTGACCTGACAGGTTGATTTGCATAACGTCTTCCTTATTGTTGGCCTACAGCAGGCGTTTGCGTTGGCTTGATGGTGGAATAGATAACGATTCACGATATTTTGCGATCGTTCTTCTTGCCACCATTATGCCTTGTTCAGTCAGCAAGTCTGCGATCTTGCTGTCACTTAATGGCTTGGCTGGGTTCTCCGCAGCAACCAGTTTTTTGATTAAGGCTCTGATTGCAGTAGAAGAACACTCACCGCCGCTATCAGTATTAACATGACTTGAGAAAAAATACTTCAGTTCAAAGATGCCACGAGGCGTGTGCATGTATTTTTGTGTAGTAACTCGCGAAATTGTGGACTCGTGCATCTCAACTTCTTCGGCAACATCGTTCAAAACCATCGGTTTCATGGCTTCTTCACCGTATTCAAAAAAGTCTTGTTGCTGTTTCACAATACAGTTAGCAACTTTCAATAAGGTCTCATTGCGGCTTTCTAAGCTCTTGATAAACCACTTAGCTTCTTGCAGATGAGAACGGATAAACTGGCTGTCGCTGCTGTTGCGGGCATGACGTGCCATTGAGGCATAGGTTTCATTGATGCGGATTTTCGGCATCGCGTCTGGATTTAGCTCAACGACCCAGCGACCATTTTTCTTCAGGACAGCAACATCTGGAATGACATAAGTAGATTCACTAGGCATGACCCGGCTGCCAGGGCGGGGTTCCAGCGTCTGAATAAGTTGTAGTACATCTTTCAGTTCTGCTTCTTTCAGCTGCAGCTTGCGCGCCAGATTGCGGTAATCGCGCGCACCTAGCAGATCCATATGGTCCTTGATGACCTGGCGGGCTTCTGCCAGCCACGGAGTACCGGCGCTGAACTGGCTCAGCTGAATTAGCAAGCACTCCTGCACGGAACGAGCTGCGACACCAATAGGATCAAAGTGCTGGATGCGTTTCAGCACAGCTTCGATCTCATCCATTTCGATCAGTTCATCTTCGGTGCTGACAGCCTGCTGGATATCATTCAGCGAATCACTCAGATAACCGGATTCATCGATGCTATCAATGATCGCCAGCGCAATCGCAGCATCCTGCTCGCTGAAAGGTGTCAGACGCATTTGCCACAGCAAATAATCTTGCAGCGTTTCGGTGGTTTCACCCTGATAAACGGATTCATCATCGCTGTTCATTAAGCCGCTGGACGTTGTTGAACCTGCTGCGCTGTAGACTTCATCCCAGGTTGTGTCCATTGGCAGCTCTTCAGGCATATTTTCCTGTGCCTGCGCCATCTCTTCGCTGCTGTCGGGTGGCGTAAAATCTTCATCATCGGAGACATCAGGGGTGGCAATATCACTTTCATCCTCTTGCTCTAGCAAAGGATTTGCGTCAATAGCCTGTTGGATCTCCTGCTGTAATTCCAATGTAGACAGTTGCAGCAGACGAATCGCTTGTTGCAATTGTGGGGTCATGGCAAGTTGTTGGCCAAGACGCAACTGTAAGGTCGGCTTCATCTACGGGATGTGTCCTTAATCTCTTATTTCCATATCGGTGTTTATGTGTGCGCTACGGGCTCAGAAATCAACACACAAACATGCCATGATCTCATTATGGCCGATAACCGCCATAGGTACACGATTTACAGGGTAAATCCTTCACCCAGATAAACTTGTTTTACATGTTCATTTTGCAGGATCTCTGCCGGTGTACCTTCGGCAATCAGATTTCCGTGGCTGACAATATAAGCTTTTTCACAAACGTCCAGCGTTTCACGTACATTATGATCGGTTATGAGTACGCCAAGACCGCGATCCCGTAAATGTTCAATGATACGTTTGATATCAATGACCGAGATAGGGTCAACACCGGCAAAGGGCTCATCCAGCAGAATAAATTGCGGCTCAGCTGCCAGAGACCGTGCGATTTCAACGCGTCGTCGCTCACCGCCAGACAGACTCATACCCGTATTCTTGCGGATATGGCCGATATGAAACTCTTCCAGTAACGCTTCCATTTTTTCTTTCTGCTCGGCCCGGCTCAGATCGCTGCGCAACTGGAGTACACCCAGCAGATTTTCTTCGACGGTGAGTCGGCGAAAGATCGACGCTTCTTGAGGCAGATAACCAATTCCCTGACGCGCCCGCTGGTGCATCGGCATGGCGGTAATGTCCCGCTGGTCAATGGTTACTGCACCGCCATCTTGCGGTACCAGACCGACTATCATATAAAATGAAGTGGTTTTGCCAGCCCCGTTTGGTCCTAACAAGCCTACCACCTGACCGGTTTCTACTTGCAGGCTAACATTCTGCACGACCTGGCGGCCCTTGTAACTTTTCTTCAAACCACTTGCTTGCAACAGAGTCATAAAATTACGGTTTGCCTGCTTTGTTAAATTCGTCGATTTCCTGCGGAAGGAAAATAGTTTTCACTCTGGAACCTTTGCTGCTTTGCGCAATCATCTGCTGTTTTTGGATGTCATAGCGGATGATATCTCCGTTCACTTTGTTGTCATCCTGTTTGAGTTCAGCCTTGCCGGTCAGTGTTACCAGACGATCTTTTAACTGATAACGAAGTTCGCTGGCACTGGCATTAACAGGTTTACCGTTATCCAGGATCTGGAAAAAGGTTGCCGGATTGCCAGTGGCAATCATTTCATCATTGCCTTTTTCATGACGGAGTACGACGACTTTATTCGCATGGATAATGATAGAGCCTTGCGTGATCACTACATCCTGCAGGAATGTGACTTTGTTTTCATTGAGTTCAGCCTGCTGCGTGACAGAGTCAACGACAACAGGCTGCTGATAATCTGATTCCTTTGCCTGAATGTTTGCGGATGCAAACAACATGAAGCTGAGACTAACGAGGCTTAAAGTACGTTGCATGGCCTTTATCCAGAATTTGGTAACGTTTGGTCTTTAAGTCGGCATGAAAACCAACACCCTGAACATGATAATCCGGACTATCAATAGAGACTGGCTGGTCACTGCTTATCTGATTTTTGTTCATATCCATTTCCAGATAAGAGGTCTGCATTCTATCGACGTTGATTGCCGGATTTTTATTTTTAATCAGCACATTATCTTTTAGTAACAAGCGATCCTGACTGAGCAACTTGCCTGAATTTGCCGAAATATTCCAGGCTTCTTTCCCGTCTGTTTCAAAGGTGCGTAGTAAAGGATGAACAGCCTCGGTAACTTTGTTGTGCTGATAATAGAGCGTTTGATCGGCAGAGAATATATCTGTCAACTTGCCATCGATCGTATACCGATAAGTATGCAGGCTGGATGCGGTAAAACTAGGCAATGAAAGATCTTTTTTCTGCGTTTGCAAATTCTGCTCATCATGTTGTGTTGACCATTGCCAGGCCAGTAACGAGACAATAAACAACAACAGGAGTAACAGTGTTTGCCGGTTGATCATATTGATGTTCCCTGAGCAGAGTCGAGCTGATCGCGGGCCTGCAATATCAGGTCGCAGACCTCTCTTACGGCACCATAACCGCCCCGAGTCCGGGTTGTCCAGTCAGCTTTTTGCAGTACCAGTGGATGAGCATTGGCAACAGCAATCCCTAACGCGGCATTCTGCATTACTGGCAGATCAATGACATCATCACCAACATAGGCGGTTTGTGCGGCTGTTAAGCCTAGTTTATCCAGCAGGTCTTCGAAGGCCGGTAACTTATCTCCTTGACCCTGATAAATATGCTGAACACCCAGCGCCTGCATCCGGCGCTGCACGATGTTGGAACTACGCCCGGTAATGACAGCGACATCAATTCCTGCATTCAGTAATGCTTTAATCCCAAAACCATCATGGGTATGAAATGTTTTCAGTTCTTCACCGTCATTGCCCATATAGATAAGGCCATCCGATAATACGCCGTCAACATCACAGACCAACAGCTGCACCTCTGCGGCTAAGTCCAGAATCTTTTTTTTCACATCGCCGTAAGGTGTCGTTACATAATCGCTCATACCACACCTGCTTTCAGGACATCATGCATGTTGAAGGCACCAACCGGTTGACGTTGCTTATCCAGCACGATCAGGGCATTAATTTTTCTTTCCTGCATCAGTTTCACAGATTGTGCAACCAGCATTTCTGGCGGAACCGTAATGCAGTTGGCTGTCATGACCTTAGTGATTGGGGTGGTGTGAATATCCAGCTGCTGATCCAAAATGCGGCGCAGATCTCCATCAGTGAAGATCCCAGCCAGCGTCCCGGTTTTATCCAAAATGGCGGTCATGCCCAGTCCTTTGCGGCTCATTTCCAGCAAGGCTTCACTAACAGTTGCCTGATCAGACACCGCAGGAATCAAATTGCCCTGATGCATGATATCGGCGTTACGTAATAAGAGCTTACGGCCTAATGCACCACCAGGATGGGACATGGCAAAATCATTGGCAGTAAAACCACGGGCTTCCAGCAGTGATACGGCCAGTGCATCGCCCAGTACCAGCGTTGCTGTTGTGCTGGAGGTCGGTGCCAATCCCAGTGGGCAGGCTTCATTTTCTACATGCAGACAAAGATGGATATCGGCTTCTTTCGCCATTGTTGAATCGGGGCGGCTGGTCATGCAAATTAGCGGGATGCCCCAGCGTTTAATCACGGGTAATACCGCCAGAATTTCATTGCTTTCGCCAGAGTTGGAAATAGCAATCACCACATCATTACTGCTGATCATCCCCAGGTCGCCGTGGCTGGCTTCACCCGGATGAACAAAAAAAGCGGGCGTTCCGGTGCTGGCAAAGCTGGCTGCCATTTTGCAGCCTATGTGCCCGGATTTACCCATGCCCATGACGACGACTTTTCCCTGGCAATCAAACAGCATCTGACAGGCTTTAGTAAACTGCTCATCCAGTGTTTTAAACAGGCCTTCAATAGCCTGAAGTTCCAGACGTAAAACCCGTTGGGCTGACTGGCAGAAATCAAAATTAGTTGGCATGTACGATCCTCTGAACGTGTTGCGCAAGATCACATTATATGAAAACCTCAGCGCAGAAGCGACAACGGCACTTTTTTTGCGTAAAACAGTATCAGTTGTACCTGTTTAATTAGCCACGATATTTTGCTGCATATACAATAGGCGCCAGAAATATATCAACGGAGGTTGTGTGAGTGATTCATTAATCCGCATCCGGGATCTGAGCTTCAGTCACGGAGAACGGTTGATTTATGACAATATCAGCCTGGATATCCCGAAAGGAAAAATCACGGCACTGATGGGCCCCAGTGGTATCGGGAAGACGACATTGCTGCGTTTGATCGGTGGTCAGTTAAAGCCTGATAGCGGTCAGATCCTGTTCGATGGGCTGGATATTCCCCGCTTAAAACGCAGTGAACTTTATGACATTCGTAAACGGATGAGCATGTTGTTTCAGAGTGGCGCGCTGTTCAGTGGGATCAGTGTATTTGATAACGTCGCTTATCCATTGCGCGAGCACACACAATTGCCGGAAGAGATCATTCGTACCCTGGTGCTGATGAAACTTGAATCGGTGGGGCTGCGTGGTGCAGCGAATTTGATGCCATCTCAGTTGTCTGGTGGTATGGCTCGGCGTGCCGCACTGGCACGGGCGATCGCGTTGGATCCGGAATTGATCATGTATGATGAACCTTTTGCCGGGCAGGATCCGATCACCATGGCGGTATTGGTTAAGCTCATTCGGGATCTGAACCAGTCACTGGGGATTACATCGGTGATTGTTTCGCATGATGTCGCGGAAGTGATGAGTATTGCTGATCATGTCTATCTTATCGCCAATCACCAGATTGTTGCGCAAGGCTCGCCGGAAGAACTGCGCAAAGAGGGGAATCCTGAAGTTGTTCAGTTTATTCAGGGGTTACCGGATGGTCCGGTGCCTTTCCATTACCCGGCTGTTGAATTGTTACAGGAACTGTAGATGTTGGTCGATTATATCAGCCGTCTCGGACAGCGTGGCATAAGAACTCTGACCTCGCTCGGACGTGCCGGCATCATGTTGTATCAGGCCTTGATCGGTAAGCCTGAACCAAGGAAGCATTTTCCGCTATTGCTCCAGCAATTGTATGTTGTTGGTGTGGAATCTGTGCTCATTATTCTGGTTTCCGGTCTGTTTATTGGCATGGTGCTCGGTTTTCAGGGGTATCGCGTGCTGGTGGACTTCGGTGCAGAAGCCTCATTAGGTCCGTTGGTCGCGTTATCTTTGTTGCGTGAATTAGGGCCTGTGGTATCCGCCTTATTGTTTGCTGGCCGGGCTGGATCGGCACTCACGGCTGAAATTGGTTTGATGAAAGCGACCGAGCAACTGAGCAGTCTGGAGATGATGGCGGTAGATCCGCTGCGCCGTATTATCTCTCCGCGCTTCTGGGCTGGCGCGATCAGTCTGCCGTTGCTGGCACTGATGTTTTGTTCGATAGGTATTATCGGCGGCAAACTAGTCGGAGTTGACTGGCTGGGAGCGGATGAAGGTGGTTTCTGGTCAGCGATGCAGGCCGCAGTGGACTGGCAGGAAGATATTGTTCAGGGCATTATCAAGTCGGTTGTTTTCGCGCTGGTGGTGACCTGGGTGGCATTGTTTAACGGTTATGATTGTCTGCCGACCGCAGCAGGGATCAGTCAGGCGACCACACGTACCGTGGTTCATGCCTCGTTGCTGGTATTGGGATTTGATTTTGTTATGACAGCCGTCATGTTCAGGTGAGAGCGATGAAGTTCAGTAAAATTGAGTTTCTGGTGGGATGTTTTATGCTGGCGGGAATTTTTGCCGGCGTCATGTTGGCATTGCAGGTGGCGGGGCTGAGCTTTAACAGTCAGGGCAATACTTACTCGTTATATGCAAGTTTCGATAACATTGGTGGCCTGAAGGTTCGCTCTCCGGTGAAAATTGGTGGAGTGGTGATTGGCCGGGTCACTGATATTTCGATCGACGCTAAGACATTTACTCCGAAAGTTGAAATGAAGATTGATGAACAGTATCAGCAACTGTCTGATACCAGTACAGCCTCGATTCTGACTTCCGGTCTGCTGGGTGAACAATATATCGGCATTACTCCAGGCTTCTTTGATGAAGAAATGGGAACGCAATACCTGAAAAATGGTGATGCTATTTCTGATACCAAATCAGCCATGATTCTGGAAGAAATGATTGGCAAATTCCTGTATGGACAGGCTGATAGTAAATCGGGCAGTCAGGCCTCTGCTGCATCCGGTACAAATAACTAAAACAAATCAGGAGCTATTCAATGTTTAAGTGGATAAATCGTTGTTTGACTTCATTGCTGATGCTGGCAGCTGTGAATGCATTTGCAATTAATGTACAGGATCCATATCAGCTGGTTAAAGACGCTGCCGGGAAAACCTTCACTCGTCTGGAGCATGATGCATCGCTGGTGCAAAAGGACCCGAATCATCTGCGCACTATCATCCGCGAAGAGTTATTGCCTTATGTCGATAACAAATTTGCCGCCTATAAAGTGATTGGCAAAGAACTGAAAAACACTACGCCACCACAACGTGATCGTTTTGTTTCTGCTTTCACTGATTATATCGTCGCGACTTACGCTGACGCGCTGGGGAAATATGATAAGCAGACGATCAAGGTAGAACAGAGTCAGCCGCTGGATGCTAAGAAAGAAGTATCTGTGAAGGTGACGGTGCTTGATCCCGGTAAACCTGAAATTAATGTAGTGTTCCAGCTGAGAAAAAACAGTAAAACTGGTGAATGGAAAGTGTTTGATATGATCGCTGAAGGCGTCAGTTTATTAGCCTCCAAACAGTCTGAACTGGGTGGTTCAATCCGTCAGAAAGGGATCGATAGCGTCAGTAGCATGCTGGAAGAACATAATCGTAAACCAGCGACGTTGGCAGGCAAACAGTCATGAAACTGACTGGCAATCTGGATGCTGCTCAGGTTACCCGCTGGTGGCCTGAGCGCACCGAACTGTTTCAGCAAAACAGCGTGGATGTCAGTTCTGTGAATAAGATTGACTCCTCAGGAGTTGCTTTTTTAGTTAAATGGGCACAAACCTGCCAGGCTAATCGTCAGCGCTTAATAATAGAAGGCGCTTCACCCGAATTAGTGCAATTGATCTCACTGTATGGGGTCAGTGCGTTGTTCGATCTGGATTTACCGCAATAAGCGAGAAATTATTATGCATCCAACTGAGATTGAGAGTATTCTTCGGGCCGCTCTCGAGCTGGACGAAATACATGTGCAAGGTGAAAACGGACACTTCCAGGTGATTGCCGTTTCCCCTCTGTTTACCGGTATGAACCGGGTCAAAAAGCAGCAGACTATTTATGCTCCGTTAATGGAACATATTGCCAGCAATGCCATCCATGCCTTGAGTATTAAAGCGTTCACGCCAGAAGAATGGCAACGTGATCGTAAACTGAACGGTTTTTAAATCAGCGCGGAGCCTCCGCGCTATGAAGTCTGAATATTGAGTAATCGTCACTATGGATAAATTTCGTGTACAGGGGCCAACCCGGCTCTCTGGGGAAGTTGTTATTTCCGGTGCCAAAAATGCTGCGCTGCCAATTCTGTTTGCTGCTCTGCTGGCTGAAGAACCGGTAGAAATCCAGAATGTACCTAAGTTGCGTGATATCGATACCACCATGAAGCTGTTGAGCCAATTGGGGGCTAAAGTTGAACGTAACGGATCTGTTCATGTTGATGCCAGTGCCGTCAATATTTTCTGTGCGCCTTATGATTTGGTGAAAACCATGCGTGCCTCAATTTGGGCTTTAGGTCCGCTGGTGGCTCGTTTTGGTCAGGGGCAGGTTTCTCTGCCTGGTGGCTGTGCTATAGGCGCTCGTCCTGTTGATTTGCACATCCACGGTTTGGAACAACTGGGTGCAAAGATTACCCTCGAAGAAGGCTATGTAAAAGCTGCTGTTAATGGCCGTCTGAAAGGTGCCCAGATTGTCATGGATAAAGTCAGTGTTGGCGCAACAGTCACGATCATGTGTGCAGCGACGCTGGCTGAAGGCAAAACGGTTATCGAAAACGCAGCGCGTGAACCGGAAATCGTTGATACAGCTAATTTCCTGAACACGCTGGGCGCAAAAATCAGCGGAGCGGGTACCGATAAGATCACTATCGAAGGGGTAGAACGATTAGGTGGTGGTGTTTACCGAGTTCTGCCGGATCGTATAGAAACTGGTACATTCCTTGTGGCAGCAGCCGTATCTGGCGGTAAAGTAATGTGTCGAAACACCCGTCCGGACACCCTGGATGCCGTATTGGCCAAACTGACTGAAGCAGGTGCAGAAATTGAAACCGGTGAAGACTGGATCAGTCTCGACATGCATGGTCGCCGCCCTAAAGCGGTGAATATCCGTACGGCACCGCATCCGGGCTTCCCGACAGATATGCAGGCCCAATTCAGTTTGCTGAATATGGTGGCTGAAGGCACCGGTGTGATCACTGAAACCATCTTCGAAAATCGGTTTATGCACATTCCCGAACTGATCCGTATGGGCGGTCATGCCGAAATCGAGAGTAATACGGTGATTTGTCATGGTGTGCAGAAGCTGTCTGGTGCCCAGGTGATGGCGACAGACCTTCGCGCATCAGCCAGCCTGGTGTTGGCTGGTTTTATTGCTGAAGGCGCAACGATTGTGGATCGTATTTACCATATCGATCGTGGCTACGAATGTATCGAAGAAAAACTGCGCGCGCTTGGCGGTAAGATCGAGCGTATCAAAAGCGAGTAATTTTGCTACAGCAGCATAAATGCAAAAGGCACCCTGGCGGGTGCCTTTTGTTTAGTTCTTATTTTATTTATTGAAACGTACATCTTCTTCCACGGTGATGGTGCAAATCTGCTGTTTACCATTACGCAGCACAGTAAATTTAGCCTGAGTGCCCGGAGACATTTCGGCGATGATATCCATCGCATCCCGTACATTATTAATCGGTTTATCATTGATTTTTAACAGTACGTCGCCACGTTGTAGGCCTCCTTTTGCGGCAGGTCCATCACTGTCCATATTCTCAATGATCAATCCCTGTGGGCCCTGTACGTCCTGTAGCTTTGCGGTCACAGAATCAATCTGTACGCTGGATATACCGACATAGCCTCGTCTGACTCGCCCATGAGTGATCAATTCATCCATGATGCGTTTTGCTAATTGATAGGGGATGGCAAAACTGATGCCGTAACTTTCCTGTGATGAACCCAGATGGTAAGCGCCGGCATTGATGCCGACCAGTTCACCCCGGGTGTTGACCAGCGCTCCGCCGGAATTCCCCGAATTGATTGCAGCATCTGTTTGCAATAGATCCTGACGGCCGTTGCTGTCAGGCCCCATGGTACTCAGACCAATACGTCCGGTAGCACTGATGATCCCTTGAGTAATAGTCTGACCGACATTGTAGGGGTTGCCGATAGCCAGTACGACATCGCCGACATGGGGCGAAAGTAGTGGATCCTGAGGGATCTCAGGTAAATTGTCGGCGGGAATTGAAAGTACAGCCAGATCAGTAGGTGCGTCTGCGCCAACCAGTTCAGCCGTCAATACTCGGCCATCCTGCAGGGCGATGATGATCTCATCTGCATCTGAAATGACATGAAAATTAGTCAGTACATACCCTTTTTTACTCATGATCACACCGGAGCCAAGACTCTGGGGTACTAACTCTTTCGTATTGTTCAGTGCGGAATTTTGAAAGCTGCGGGTATAAATATTGACGACAGCTGGGCCGGCCTGACTTGCAGCATAAGCGTAACTGAGCGGCGATGCATTCCGGGGATCAGTGTTACTTCCGGGGAGAAGTTGTAATCTGGGCAGCCAGATAAGTAATATTGCCAATACCAGCCCCAGCATCACGGCTTTGCCGATATAACGTAAGGCTGCGGTCAACATACATTATCTCCCTGTTTCAACTAAACAGAGAGAATAGCATAAGTTTCATAGAGATGGCCTGCTGGCAGAACACCAGCAGGCGAATTTGTTAACGCAGTACCAGATAAAGGTTGGCATCACCACGGCGGATATTCAGCGCCAGAATTTCCCCTTTATTTTTCATGGCAGCACTCAGTTCCTGCAAATTATTAATGCGGGTTCTGTTTACGCCAATAATCACATCGCCTTTCAATAACCCAGCCTGTGCTGCAGCAGAACGTTGTTCCAGTTTGGTGATCACAACGCCCGTTACATCTGCACCAGGTTCACTGTTACCCAAGGTGGCGCCTTCCAAAGCCGGATGGAGTACACTAGCCTTAGTTTCAGATAAATCGGCCTGCTTCAGCGTGACTTGTACATCCTGCTCTTTACCATCGCGGATCACGCCAAGCGTAACGGTTTTACCTGCTCCCATGGTAGCAATATTGGCTCGAAGCTCACCAAAGGATCGCACGGCTTTACCATTCAGTTTCACGATAATATCACCCGGTTTGATACCGGCCACATCGGCGGCTGAATGAGGCATAACCTGATTAACAAAAGCACCTTGCTGAGTGTTGGTTCCAAATGCTTTTGCCAGATCTGAGGTTAGTTCTCCACCCATGATGCCAAGTACACCCCGGCGGACTTCCCCATATTTGATTATTTGTTCTGACAGATCCCGCACCATGTTTGACGGTATGGCAAAACCAATCCCGATATTGCCGCCGTTCGGGCCGAGAATCGCTGTATTGATACCAATCAGTTCACCTTTCAGATTGACCAGTGCACCACCGGAGTTTCCGGAGTTAATCGCAGCATCAGTCTGAATGAAGTTTTCAATATTTTCGATATTCAGGCCACTACGGCCCAGCGCACTGATAATACCGGAGGTTACGGTTTGTCCAAGACCAAACGGGTTACCAATGGCAATGGCAAAATCGCCCACCCGCAACTGTTCAGAATTAGCCAGTTTGATTTCAGTCAGGTTATCTGCTTTGATTTGTAGCAATGCGATATCGGACTGTTGATCCTCGCCAATCTTTTTCGCTTTGAGTTCCCGGCCATCCTTGAGGGTAACTTTGATTTCGTCTGCACCATCAATCACATGATGGTTAGTGATGACATAACCTTTAGCAGCATCAATTATGACGCCGGAACCCAGTGCCTGAAACGGTTGTTCCTGCACCTGAGAATCAGGCATATCAGGCCCGAAGAAGAAACGGAATTGCTCCGGTATCTCCTGACGGGTTACTTTTTTGCCGGAAACCAGAATGTTGACTACCGCCGGTGTCACCTGTTCGACAACAGGTGCAAGGCTAGGCATATCCTGACCATTAATACTTAACGGCAGGGCTGCCTGGGCAGGCACTACAGATAAAGCCATACTCAAACTTAATGCTAAAGCACTCAACATATGTCGGGTATTGCTCATGCGTTACAGCTCCTTACATACAAGACCAGGTAATAACCAACTCATTGTTATATGACAAGAATTACGCAAAAGAGTTCACGAAGTTTTATGATCGTTTAATAAACCGGATGGTTCACCGGAATAATCTTTGGGCTGATGAATACCTTCGCTGACGGCTGCTTCCGGTTCTTTTTCTTCAGCAGGCACATCAGGTTGGAAGTTATACATATTTTTGCTGTCAGTTAATTTTTCACTTTGTTCAGCCATATGCTGTGACATGCGCTGATAATGTGTATCAAGTTGTTCCATCAGACTGTTAAAGCCAATGAAATGATCCTGCACATCACGTTTATATTGCTCGAATTCTTTACGGGTTTTAGTCAGCTCTTTATGCAGCTTGGCTGCATCGCCTGCCCGGGAAGTGGAACGTCCTGCGACAAAGCCGATAATCAGGCCAACCAGTACAAACAGGATCATGGTGAATTCAGTCGTCATAACAACACCTTATATATTACAGGACACGGCCCCAATATAGCCGTAGAGTCAGACTAAGTGTATCGCTTTTATTATATGGCGACTACGGAGTGTGATTTCACAGTAAAAACCTGAAAATGAGCTTAAATCGCAGTAACTTTTTCACCAGATAAATTCAAAATCAAGATGCTTTTCTCATCAGCATCCCCTATAATCTTGCGGCCCACGTTACAGGCCACCTCCGTAGACGGTGCCCACGCCGCTACGCGTGGACTAGCAACTCTGCTGGTCTTGTATTCGAAGGGGTACAAGCGAAAGCATTCACAGGTTACGTCTTAATGAAGACGTAATTCGTTATTTTATTTAGGTAATTTGGGTTTACTCGATGAAAACTTTCGTTGCCAAACCAGAAACCGTTAAACGTGACTGGTACGTTGTTGACGCAGAAGGCAAAACCTTAGGCCGTCTGGCTACTGAAATCGCTTCCCGCCTGCGCGGTAAGCACAAACCAGAATACACTCCGCACGTTGATACCGGTGATTACATCGTTGTTATCAATGCAGAGAAAATCGCTGTGACTGGTAACAAAGCTGCAGCTAAGACTTACTACTCCTACTCTGGTTTCCCAGGTGGTCTGAAGTCTATCACTTTTGAAAAGCTGATTGATCGTAAGCCAGAAATGGTTCTCGAAATCGCAGTCAAAGGTATGTTGCCAAAAGGCCCGCTGGGTCGTGCTATGTTCCGTAAACTGAAAGTTTACGCTGGCACCGAGCACAACCATGCGGCTCAACAACCTCAAGTACTGGACATCTAATCGGGAGCTGGCAAATGGCTGACAATCAATACTACGGCACTGGCCGTCGCAAAAGCTCTACCGCTCGTGTGTTTGCTAAAGTAGGTAGCGGCAATATCGTTATCAACAAGCGTTCACTGCAGGACTATTTTAGTCGTCCTACCGCTCGTATGGTGGTTATGCAGGCTCTGGAACTGGTTGAAATGACCGGTAAACTGGATCTGTATATCACTGTTACTGGTGGTGGTATCACTGGTCAGGCAGGCGCTATC
>SSEX01000051.1 GCA_008015085.1 Tolumonas sp.
CTGGAAAAATCATCCCTTTTTATTCAGTTCGTTTCGAATAAAAGATGAAGAACAGCTCAACGTCCTGCGGGATCTGGGACTTAAACAGATTCCGGTAAATCTGGAAAAAAGCACCATTACCGCTGAAGAAGTTTCGGAGCCAGAGCCTCTGCCTGAAGAACCTGAACCGGTCATTGAATTGCCTGATCCGCATAAAGCACGACAGACCGCAGCTCGCCGTTCCATCCGGCAGGCTGAACGCAGCTTTACTAATGCAGTATCACCATTGCGGGAATCACTGGCTCAGCTTAACCTTAAACCCGATGAAGGACTGGCAACTGTTGCAGGCATAGTGCGAAATGCAGCGGAAAAACTGAACAACACTGAAGGAGCTATCGGCTTTCATCTTGTCAGGGCTGTTCGTGATGGCGATCCATTGCTGTTACATAGTCTGAATGTTGCCTTTATCGCTATGTTGATCGCCCGGGAGGCTGGCTGGGAGCCACTGGCTATCCAGGATGCAGGTTTGGCCGGTCTGATCCATGATATTGGTGAATTGCGCGTACCCACCCAAATTAGCCGAAAACGCGGAGAATTGTCGAAAGCTGAAACCAACTATCTGCGCATGCATGTGCAATATGGCTATGACCAGCTGACACAAATCAAAGCGTTTAATCCGGAAGTCCGCCAGGTCGCCATTCAACACCATGAATGCCTCGATGGCTCTGGTTACCCGGAAGGGCTAAAAGGTGAACAGATTTCTCAACTAAGTCGCTTAATCGCCATCGTCGATTATTATGAAGAGCAATTACATCCACGTAATGGCATGAGTACTAACCATCCTAATCAGGTCATCGCCGGGTTATACAAAAAAGCAGATAAACAGTATGAAGGGAAATTTGTTCAGTTACTGATCAAAGTATTGGGCATTTATCCACCGGGCAGTTTAGTCACTTTGAGTGATGGTACGTTGGCGTTAGTAATGTCCAGTGAGCCTTCATCCCCCTTAAAGCCGACAGTACTTCCTTACGAAAAAGGCCGGGTATCTGAAGGCGTTGATCTGGTCGCGTTAGACAACGATGAACGCACAATCTCCGGTATTGTGCAGCCATCAGCACTGACCTCTCAGCAACAGGAATTCTTTGGCATCACCAAACACGCTTGTTACTATTTTTCCCTGCCTCATCAGTAAAGAATCCCGCCAAGGCGGGATTCTTCTACATTAAACCAGCTCTATGCCAGCGTATGTTCTGTTCGGGCAATAATATCATCCTGCGTATCTGGCGACAGCGCCGTAAAAAATGCCGAGTAACCAGCAACACGCACCACCAAATCGCGGTATTGATCCGGATGCGCTTTCGCCGCCAATAAGGTCTCGCGAGAAACGATGTTGTATTGCACATGCCAGCCTTTATGTACTTCAAAGAAGGTACGTAGCAGCGTCAGCAACTTCTGCCGATCTCGCGGCTGTTCCAGACTGGCCGGATTCAACTTCTGATTCAGCAATACGCCGCCCAAGATCGCGGAGGTAGGTAATTTACCCAGCGAATTGAACACCGCGGTCGGGCCATGACTGTCAGTCCCTGAAGATGGGCTGGCGCCTTCGGCGAGTGGCGTTTTTGCCTTACGGCCATCCGGTGTAGCCATCGTTCCGGCACCAAAAGGCACGTTCGCGGAAATGGATGAAGTACCGGCATAGTAACCACCACCAATTGGACCACGACCATAACGGGTATTATGGTAATGACTTAGTTCGTCGATATAACTCTGATAAGCCTGCACCAGCAGTTCATCCACTGAATCATCATCGTTGCCATATTTAGCCACCCGCGTCAGCAGGATCTGACGCAGCACTTCACCTTCTTCACCAGCAAAATCATCCACCAGCTTAGCAGCCAGTTCCTGCTGTGAGAGTTTTCCGCTGAAGACCATATCGCGCACAGCCGCCAGACTGTTGCCGGTATTGGCAATCCCTACCTGTAGTCCGGATACCCAGTCATATTTCGCCCCGCCCTGTTTAGCGGTTTTACCACGCTCAATGCAGTCATCAATCAGCGCAGAACAGATAATGTCATGGGCATTTTCTTCCAGCATCGTGTCGATAACACAATCAATCTCGATGGTCTTCCGGGTGTAATAGCGGATCTGTCGATCCCATGCCGCCATCACCTCATCAAAACTGGTGAAATTACCCAGCGATAACCCTTTATCCTGTGGCAAGAAGACTTTCCCGGTAGTTGCATCTTTACCCTGTTCCAATGCCGCCAGCATCACCCGGGTAAAGTTGAGGAAACTCATCCCCGTACAGCGATAGCCCCATTTACCAGGTACAGCAGTCTCAATGCAGCCGATGGCGGAATAGTTGTAAGCGTCTTCTCTTTCCACGCCTAGTTTGACGAATTCCGGGATCACGATTTCGTCATTATTGAACGCCGGCATACCGAATCCACAGCGGATCACAGCCATACAAGCTTCCAGAAAATCATTTGTCATCCCTGCATGGTAACGCACGCTGAGGTTGGGCTGAGTTGAGCGCAACCGGCCACATGATTCCAGAATGGTATAAGACAGCGGGTTCACCGCATCCATTGGTTCACCGTTATGCAGTTTCTGACCGCCAATCGTGACGTTCTGATACATCGGGCTTCCGGCTGAAGATTTGGAGTGCAGACCAGAGCGGATCTTGTTCACTTCCAGCAATTTCAACCAGCAACTGTGCAGCAACTCAATGGCCTGCTCGCGGGAAAGCGTTTGCTCCAACTCTACATCACGGCGATACCAAGGGTATAAATATTGGTCCAGACGACCGAATGAAACAGAATGCCCATTCGATTCAATCTGCAGCACCAGCTGAATAAAATAGCAAAGTTGCAAAGCCTGCCAGAAAGTTTTCGGCGGCTGTTCAGCAATCAGCTCGCAGTTTTCTGCCATCTGCAGAACTTCATCACGCCGTTCGGTTCTGCTTTCTTTAGCAGCCATTTCCCGGGCTAAATCCGCATAGCGATAAATATGCGCTGACAGTGCTTCAAAGCAAATATCAACAGACTTTAAGAACTGTTCACGATGTAAATCGCCCCAGTCAGCCAGATCCAGTCGTTGGCGCCGCTCTGCGACTTTCTGACGCACACCTCTAATCCCCACCTTCAGCATCAGCTCATAATCAACAGCCATATGGGCATCACCGGAGTTCATGTTGCCTTCTGCTTTGACAATACCTGATTCCAGTAACGCTTTATGATCGTCTGAAAATAGTGCATAACACCGGTCCCGCACAGTCTGACCAGCCCAGAACGGGGCAATATACTGAATGATAGCTTTATCTTTTTCGGATACGGTAAAACCAGCACCCGGACGATCGGCCAGTTCATTGATCTCTTTAACAACCCAATCCATAGTGTATTCAGGAAATATCGGTGCAGCCCGTAGATACGCCGCTTGGTTACCGATGATCAACTCATCATTGTCGATCCAGATGGTACGCTGTTGCAGGTGATGGGCCAGCGCCAGAGCACGTCGCAATACAATCGGCTTATCCATATGCGCTTTATAAGCCTGCGTGTAATGCAACGCCCGTTCAGTACATACCGGCGGCGAAACAATTTCCACCAGACAGCGCTTATGATTGCGGGTACGCTCAGTTAGTGTTGTCAGATCCAGTTCAGTCATAATTACCCCCTAAGAATCGCAGTCAGGCCGCAATCAGTGGCTTGCTGTTCTGCAAAAACCAATAACTCCGGACGCTCAAGTGGTTGACGGGCGCACAGATATTCGCGGCCCAATAAATGATATTTGTGCATGCCATAGGTGTGATATGGCAGAAAGTGAATTTCGCCACTGCCACCAAATTGGCTGTAATGTTCCGCCGCCAGCCGGACGATATCCCGCAACGTCGCTTCATCATCATTAAAGTCAGGAATGATTGGGACGCGGAAGACTATGTTGGCGCCCTGTTCACCTAAACGGCGGATGTTATGCTGAATTAAAGATAGCTGACCGTTAGTCCACTCCAGAAACTTGTCCGATTCCGTATGTTTCAAATCAACTAACCAAAGATCTACCGATGCAACAGAAGGCTCAATGTAATGCCATGGCACATGCAGACAGCTCTCTACTGCCGTATGAATGTTTTCCCGCCGCGCCATTTCCAGTAACTGCAGAACCAGTTTAGGCTGCATAAATGGTTCGCCACCTGAAATCGTTAGCCCGCCACCACTGCGCTGATAAAACGCTTTATCGCGTAGCACCGTTTTCATGATCTGTTCTGCTTCTGCTGGTTCACCACACAATGAGATAGCACCACTCGGACAAGCGTCTGCAGCCAAACGCATCTCTGGTTCTGTGAGTTTGTCCCGATAAATCAGCACAGCTCCAGTGGTATTCTCACGTTTAAAACAGGTGGTATCGCGGGTACAGCGCTGGCAGCCAGATAGACACAACCGCTCGTCATACAACAAATCCAGACTACGAGAACAGCTTTCCGGGTTCTGACACCAGCGACAGCTGAGCGAGCAGCCCTTCAGAAAGACAACCGTCCTAATACCGGGGCCATCATGAGTCGCATAACGTTGCAGATTACAGAGCATGTTTGATCCTGTAGCTTTGCTTTATTTCGATTTCATTTAATTACTTTCATTCGAAGTTAATATTGATTTACATCAAACATAATGCAGATGCGTATTTATATAGTTAGTTCTGTAAACTAACTCACAGGAGAAAGAGATGGAGTTTTATCTTGATAGCGCCGATCTGAATGCGATTGAGCGTTTAGCCCGTTTTATGCCAATCCACGGCGTTACCACCAACCCCAGCATTATTGCCAAGGGGGGCAAACCTTTAGCTCAGGCGCTGCCTGCCATTCGTTCGATTATTGGTTCAGGTAAAATCCTGTTTGCTCAGGTTATGTCCGACAAAACGGAAGACATGGTTAAAGAAGCTGAAGATTTACAGAAACTGGACGACAAACTGGTTATTAAAGTACCAGTAACACCAGAAGGTTTACTGGCGATTCAACAATTAAAGCCCCGTAATATTCTGACGCTGGGGACTGCGGTCTATTCCCCGATGCAGGCATTTATGGCTGCACTGGCTGGAGCCAGTTACGTGGCACCTTATGTAAACCGGATCGATGCACAAGGTGGCAGCGGTATTAGATGTGTGCAGGAACTGCAACAATTGCTGAATTTACATGCACCACAGTGCCAGATCCTGGCGGCCAGCTTTAAAACGCCACGGCAGGTACTGGATTGTCTGCTGGCCGGCTGTACCAGTGTGACCCTTCCGATTGATGTGGCTGAGCAATTAGTGCGCAGTCCGGCTGTCGATGCCGCGATCAGCCAATTTAATCAGGATTGGCAGCAAGCATTCGGTAAATAAAAAAGCACTGACGAACGTCTAAAACTTCAGCAAAACCCGTTGATAAGCTAAGCAATTCAGTTGTCAACGAATAAGATTTAAGCATACGGAACAGTAACAATAAAAAAGGGTTGACGGTAACTGCGCATATACGCATAATGCGCCCCGCACAGTTCAGCAGCCCTGCTGAGTTGTTCAAGTGTTGGCTATGTAGCTCAGTTGGTTAGAGCAGCGCACTCATAATGCGGGGGTCACAGGTTCGA
>SSEX01000128.1 GCA_008015085.1 Tolumonas sp.
AGAGATCTCAGTAAAAACCGGAAATAACGCCAGAAATGGTGGAAAAAATAGCCTAAATAGGCTGATTCGATGTGTTTGCGGGAAAAAAATCGGCCCAGATCCGCGAAATTTTAATCAGCGAGTCAGCTTGGGAAGAAATGACCTGCTTATTCGCACCTTCCCTAGCGCAATTAGCAGTTTATTTTTAATATTCAGGGTCATATGAACTCCATTTATGACTGACAATCACTAACTTTTCCGCCCAGTAAACTAATTATTCACCCCGAACCCTGCATTTTTTATTCCTGACTCAACTCAGTCTGATTATCGGCTGACATCCTGTAAAACTTTAGCCGAATCAATTCTGATCTTAAAAATAGACTGGTATAACTGAATTGTAGCAGTCAAAAAAAATCCCGCTCAGTGGCGGGACTCAATAAGATCAAAAACAACTGTTTAGGCGACTGTAATCCGGGCAAACTTACGTTTACCTACCTGCCAAACTGCTGTCCCGGCTGTTACCAGCACCTTAGCATCAGCAACAACATCGCCATCACGTTTTACGGCGTTCTGTTTCATCATACGGATAGCCTCTGAAGTGCTTTCAACCAGACCCGCTTCTTTCAGCAGATTAGCTACCGCCATGCCCTCAGCCGGTGCAGCAATGCTCACTTCCGGCATTTCATCCGGGATCGCATTTTTAGAAAAACGCTGAGTGAAATCATTATGCGCGGCTTCGGCTGCCGCTTCATCGTGATAACGGGCGATGATCTCTTTGGCCAGCCAGATCTTCACATCACGCGGGTTCAGTTTATTGGCTGCAATATCCGCCTTGAACTGGGTAATTTCAGCCAACGGGCGAGTCGATAACAGTTCGTAGTAGCTCCACATCAGCTCATCAGAAATCGACATGATCTTACCGAACATATCGTTTGGCGCATCATGCACACCGATGTAGTTACCCGCAGATTTGGACATTTTCTTGACGCCATCCAGACCAACCAGCAACGGCATCATCAACACACACTGGGTTGGCTGGCCCGCATCTTTCTGCAGCTCACGACCCATTAGCAGGTTGAATTTCTGGTCAGTACCACCCAGCTCCACATCGGCTTTCAGTGCAACTGAATCGTAACCTTGCAGCAATGGATAGAGGAATTCGTGGATCGCAATTGACTGGCCACCCGCATAACGTTTTTTGAAATCGTCACGTTCGAGCATACGGGCCACAGTCTGTTTCGCAGCCAGCTTGATCATGCCGGTCGCACCCAGCTCTTTCAGCCAGGTAGAGTTATATTCGATACGGGTACGAGCCGGATCGAGAATTTTGAATGCCTGTTCAGCATAAGTCTGGGCGTTGATTTTGATCGCCTCTTCCGACAATGGCGGGCGAGTTGCGTTCTTACCGGATGGATCCCCTACCAGTGCAGTGAAATCGCCAATCAGCAGAATGACTTCATGACCGAGATCCTGGAAGGTACGCAATTTGTTCAGAATAACGGTATGACCGAGGTGGATGTCTGGTGCAGTCGGATCCATCCCCAGTTTGATTCGTAAAGGACGGCCTTCTTTTAATTTCGCAACCAGTTCTTCTTCCACCAGAATTTCTTCTGCACCGCGCTTAATCTCAGCTAATGCGGTTTCCAATGCGGTCATGCTTTTACTCCAGATTGATTCTTTATTTCAGCAAATGAAGCACAGTTTACGAAATGGCTGCGCTCATGAAAAGAAAGTAAACTATCTAACTCTCAATTCGTTACACAGGAATAACGGTATGGCGCTATATATTGGTCTGATGTCCGGCACCAGTATGGATGGTATTGATGCAGCTTTGGTTGAATTTTCAGCCGGTGATGATCAGCCACGCCTGATAGCGACGCATGCCAGAAGCTGGCCTGAACATCTGGTTCATCGCCTGCATACCATCTGTACTCCGGGTGAAAATGAAATTGACCAGATGGGCGAGCTGGATCAGAAGGTCGCAGAAGAATTTGCTTTTGCGGTTAACGATCTGCTGCAAATCGCCGGAATACCCAAAGAAGAGATATGTGCTATCGGCTCTCATGGTCAGACCATCCGTCACCGGCCAGAGCTGGGGTTTACCCTACAGATAGGCAACGGAGCACGGTTAGCAGCCATGACCGACATTGATGTTATCTGTGATTTTCGTATGAAGGACATTGCCCTGGGCGGACAAGGCGCCCCGCTGGTGCCTGCTTTTCATCAGGCAGTATTCGGCATACCGGATACATCACGCTATATCCTGAATATCGGAGGTATTTCTAATGTTTCCGTTCTGCCGGGTCATGCAGACAAGGTATTCGGCTTTGATACCGGCCCAGGCAATACGCTGTTGGATAGCTGGTACCGGCAACATCACACCGGTAGCTACGATAAAAATGGCGCGTGGGCTGCAAGCGGTCAACTACATCAGCCGCTGCTCCAAGACTTACTGACTCACCCTTATTTCTCGATGCCTTATCCCAAAAGTACAGGCCGGGAAACATTTACCCCGGCATGGATGCAACAACATATTTGCAACCATCCGGATATCTCAGCCGCTGATGTACAACGAACCTTGCTGGAGTTTACAGCGGTATCGGTATGTGATGCCCTGCAGGTATTAGACACCTCTGCACATCTTTATCTCTGTGGTGGTGGTGCGCATAATCCACTGCTATCACAGCGAATCGCCGATTTACTGCCTGACTGGCAGGTTAACTCCACTCAAACACTGGGCATGCACCCGGACTGGGTAGAAGCTATCGCCTTCGCCTGGCTGGCCCATTGTTTCTGCGAACGACGCCCCGGCAACTTACCTGCTGTAACCGGTGCCCGTCAGAAAACCGTACTGGGCGCGTTTTATCCCGCTAAATAACTCTCTGGCATAATCTATAACTATTTTTACTTATGCTATTGAGAGAGAACGAAAGTCGGGCGTAGAATGCGCTCGTGGTATGTGATTGGAATCACAGCCATGAGTACTAAGTAACACTGGGAATAACAATTTATCTGAGGATACCAAGATGAAAAAAGCGCTGATCCTGGCTGGTATGATTGCTGTAGCTCTGACTGCTTGCGGTAAAAAAGAAGAAGCTGCTGCACCTGCACCAGCTGCACAACCAGCTGCTGAAGCTCCAGCTAAAGCAGAAGCTGCGCCTGCAACCACTTCTGCAGCTGCTGCTACCTCTGCTGCACCAGCAACTGAAGAAGCTAAGAAGTAATCTGGTAAACCCGTCAGAGCAGTTCTGATCTGACGGGTTCCTGAGTAAAATTAAGCTGATTAAACAGAGAAGCTCGAACCACAACCACAGGTTGTCGTCGCATTTGGGTTAGTTACCGTAAAACGTGAACCTTCAAGCCCTTCGGTATAATCAACCACACCGCCCACCAGATATTGCAAACTCATGCCATCAACCACCATGATGACGCCGTTCTTTTCAACGACAGTATCACCATCATTGATTTTCTCATCAAACGTAAAACCGTATTGAAAGCCTGAACAACCGCCACCGGTAATGTAGACCCGCAGTTTCAGCTCCGGATTTTCCTCCTCGGTGATCAACGTTTTTACTTTCGCCGCCGCCGCATCGGACATCTCAATGGGAAACTGCACTGCTACATCACTCATATTTACCTCACCTGGCTTTTCGCCAAAAACAACTCTGTAAACTTATCTGTTATTAGACAAATTATGTAATACCCGACTAAACAGTTCAAGTATTACTCAGTCACATGACATCATTAATGTATCACTGATGGATGTTTGCCGCTTTATCTGATTTTTGCGTTATAGTCGGACAATTATGTCACCCTGAAATACGGATCATCTCATGACTCACAGCACTCAGCGTTCTGAACAGCTTTTTACTGCAGCACAACAATCTATTCCCGGTGGCGTCAACTCTCCGGTTCGCGCCTTTAATGGCGTCGGTGGTACACCTCGTTTTATTGCCAGAGCCGACGGCGCTTACTTATATGATGTGGATGACAACCGCTATATCGACTACGTCGGTTCGTGGGGGCCAATGCTGCTGGGTCATAACCATCCGGCGATCAAATCAGCCGTATTGGCTGCGGTGGAAAACGGCTTAAGCTACGGTGCACCGACTGAAAGTGAAGTGGTAATGGCAGAAACCATCCGCCGCATCATGCCCTCAATGGAAATGGTGCGCATGGTGAACTCCGGTACAGAAGCCACCATGAGTGCCATTCGGCTGGCTCGCGGATATACCGGCCGCGATAAGATCATCAAATTCGAAGGTTGTTACCATGGCCATGCGGATTGCCTGCTTGTGAAAGCAGGATCGGGGGCACTGACATTAGGCCAGCCCAACTCGCCGGGCGTACCCGCTGATTTTGCCAAACATACGCTGACCTGTACTTATAATGACCTGACTTCGGTTGAGGCGGCGTTTGCCAGTTATGGCAGTGATATCGCCTGTATCATCGTGGAACCCGTAGCCGGTAACATGAACTGTATTCCACCCGTTCCCGGGTTCTTAGAAGGCCTGCGTGCTATATGTGACAAGCATGGCGCATTACTGATCATCGACGAAGTCATGACGGGTTTCCGGGTCAGTTTACAAGGTGCTCAGGGCTATTACGGCATCACGCCAGACCTGACTACGCTGGGCAAAATCATTGGTGGTGGTATGCCGGTCGGAGCCTTTGGCGGCAGAAAAGAGATTATGGCTTATGTGGCACCAACCGGTCCTGTTTATCAGGCTGGTACCTTATCTGGCAATCCGGTCGCGATGGCAGCCGGTTTAGCCATGCTGAATGAAATCCAGCAACCGGGTATTTATGAGCAGCTTGCAGCTAAAACCAAACGGGTCGCAGAAGGCTTAAAAGCCGCTGCTGAAAAACAGGGCATTTCACTGGCAGTCAATTACGTTGGTGCCATGTTTGGTTTCTTCTTTACCGCAGAATCGGAAATTACCCGGTTTGAGCAGGTAAGTCGCTGCGATATTGAAGCGTTCAAGCGTTTCTATCACCTGATGTTGCAAGAAGGCATCTATCTGGCACCATCCGCCTATGAAGCCGGATTCTTATCTCTGGCACACAGCGATGAGGATATTGCCACGACCTTGTCAGCCGCAGAACGTTGCTTTGCTAAGATGAAAAAAGCTGACTAATTCCGAGTAGTCATAAAAAGAAGGGCGTGACTATTCACGCCCTTCTCTTTTTAAATCCCCCGCAACGCCAGGGGGTTAGCTAATTACTTAAACTTTAAAGTGTGACATCAGTTCCTGCTGCTGATTAGCCAGATCATTCAGTTTCTCGGCATTTTCAGCTGAAGTATCAGCCATACCAGTAATATCGCTACTGACATCACGGA
>SSEX01000003.1 GCA_008015085.1 Tolumonas sp.
GATCACACCAAAATGTATAACGATACGAAAGAGATATTTGATGAACTTGGGATTGATATTGATCCTAAAGATAAAGTCGCTAATCTTTCTGTATCACAAATGCAAATGATTGAGATTGCTAAAGCATTCTCATATAACGCTAAAATTGTAATTATGGATGAACCAACCTCTTCTTTGACAGAAAAAGAAGTTAGTCATCTGTTTACAATTATCAGAAAATTAAATGACCGTGGGTGTGGTATTGTTTATATCTCTCACAAGATGGAAGAAATATTCCAGCTGTGTGATGAGATTACTATTCTTCGCGATGGTCAATGGGTAAATACCTGTCCACTTGAAGGGTTAGACATGGATAAAATCATCGGCATGATGGTTGGCCGTGAACTGACTCAGCGTTTCCCGCCAAAAGTGAACCGTCCGAAAGAAGTGATCCTTGAAGTTGAAGGCTTGACTGCTTTGAATCAGCCATCAATTAAAGATGTGACCTTCCAGTTACGTAAAGGTGAAATATTAGGTATCGCCGGTCTGGTGGGGGCGAAACGAACTGAAATTGTAGAAACTATTTTCGGTATTCGTGAAAAAGCATCTGGGAAAATTAAATTGCATGGCAAAGAAGTGAATAACGTCGATGCGCACGATGCAATTCGTAATGGTTTCGCTTTGGTAACAGAAGAACGTCGTTCTACTGGTATTTACAGTCAGTTGGATATTGCATTCAACTCACTGATTGCCAACATGGATAATTACAAAGGTAAAACAGGTTTGCTTGATAATTCGCGCATGAAGAGTGATACCCAATGGGTTATTGACTCTATGCGTGTAAAAACACCAAGCCAGAAAACTGCCATTGGAACATTGTCGGGTGGTAATCAGCAAAAAGTTATTATTGGCCGTTGGTTGCTGACCCAGCCAGAAATATTAATGCTGGATGAACCAACGCGAGGTATTGATGTTGGTGCTAAATTTGAAATCTATCAACTGATGCTCGAATTAGCGAAGAAAGATAAAGGCATTATTATGATTTCATCTGAAATGCCTGAATTGTTAGGTATCACCGATCGTATTCTGGTTATGAGTAATGGTCGTGTGGCTGGTATCGTTGATACAGAAAAAACTGATCAGCAAGAAATTATGCGTTTAGCAGCTTTATATCTGTAATCCGGGGATATACATTATGAATGTATCAAAAACTTTAAACTACCTGAAAAATGGTGGTATTTATGTGGTTCTTTTTATTCTGTTAATGATTATTATCATAAAAGAACCTTCATTTTTAAGTCTGAATAACTTCAGTAATATCCTCACCCAATCAGCAGTACGCGTAATTATTGCGTTAGGTGTAGCTGGCCTGATTGTGACACAGGGTACTGACTTGTCAGCTGGTCGTCAGGTTGGTTTGGCTGCGATTATTGCTGCAACGTTGCTGCAGGCGATGACAAACGTCAACAAGGTGTTCCCATCCATTGGCGAAGTACCTATTCCTGTTGTGATTCTGATCGTTTGTGCTGTTGGTGCTTTGATTGGTTTAATTAACGGTATCATTATTGCCAAACTGAATGTGACACCGTTCATCACTACTTTGGGTACCATGATCATCGTATATGGTGTGAACTCACTGTACTACGACCTGGCTGGCGCATCACCAATCGCTGGTTTTGACCCTCGTTTCTCCAGCTTTACTCAGGGTTATTTCAAATTCGGACATTTCAAACTGTCTTACCTGGTGATTTATGCGGCTATTGCTACCGCACTTATCTGGGTTCTGTGGAATAAAACCAAGTTCGGTAAAAATATTTTCGCAATCGGTGGTAACCCTGAAGCAGCAAAAGTATCTGGTGTTAACGTAACGCTGAACTTGATCCTGATCTATATGCTGTCAGGTGTGTTCTATGCCTTCGGCGGTATGCTGGAAGCAGGCCGTATCGGTAGTGCGACCAACAACTTAGGCTTCATGTATGAGTTGGATGCGATTGCTGCATGCGTAGTAGGTGGCGTTTCATTCAGTGGTGGTGTGGGTACTGTACTGGGTGTTATCACCGGGGTAATCATCTTCACCGTTATCAACTATGGTATGACCTACATCGGCGTTAACCCATACTGGCAGTTCATCATTAAAGGCGCGATCATCATCATGGCTGTTGCGCTGGACTCCCTGAAATACGCCAAGAAAAAATAATTAGTTTCACCCCTGATATGAATCGGACTATCTGCTTGCAGGTAGTCCGAATTTTTTATGGCAAATTAACTCAAAAAAACACACGAGCGTGGTACACACCACGATATCTCATTGGTAAGAACTCAGAGGATTACTGAAAAAAGAATTAAGCAGGCCATAGTGAACCTGCTCAGACTATATGAATTAACGTGATGGGGATACAGCAGATGACTGGCGTCTGACAAGAACAGGACGAAAGACCTGAGCACTGCTTTCCGGTGCTTCACCAGACGCAAGCTTGAGTGCCATTTGTGTGGCTCTTGCTGCCATCATAGCGATAGGGTAGCGCATCGTAGTGAGTTTCGGACGTGAAAAGCGGGCAAAGATGACATCATCAAAACCTACCACCGAAACATCTTCCGGAACACGGAAACCATTATCGATTAATACCGAAATGATCCCGGTTGCCATCGCATCGTTATAGGCAACTACTGCTGTAAATGGCATGCCTCGTCCCAGCAGATCCTGAATCGCTTGCTCTCCGCCTTCCTCGTTTGGCTCTGCACGCTCAACTGCAATTTCATCAGGGTCAAAACCTGCTTCCCGTAACGCATCCTGATAACCACGGATGCGCTCATAAGCATCCTCAATATCATATTTCGATGCTACGCAAGCGATATGCTTATGGCCTAACTCAATCAGGTGCTGCGTAATTGTGTGGCTACCATAATGATTATCCAGCCAGATGCAGCGGGAGGGGATCTCGGGCAATAACCGGTTGATAAACACCATACCCGGTGATTTTTTTGCATACTCAGTCAATTCGTCATTGCTAAGTGCTTTACTGTGAATAATCAATGCATCGCAGCGTTTACTGATGAGAAGTTCAATTGTTTCACGTTCCTGGGCTGCATCGTGCGATCCATTGCCGATGAGAAGATGCTTATGTTGCGCCCGGCATTCTGTTTCAATGGCTTTTACCATAGCACCAAAGAACGGGTCAGCAACATCAAAAACCATGCAACCAATGGTATCGTTTACCCGGCTAACCAAGGCTCTGGCGTTCGGATCAGGGCGATAATTCAGCTCTTCCATTGCCCGCTTAACTGCTTCTCTGGCAGCTTCACCAGTCTTAGGTGAATTGTTTATTACCCTTGAAACAGTTGCAATTGAGACGCCAGCTAGCTTAGCGACGTCTTTAATCGTTGCCATAATGCGTAATTCTCATCCGAAGCGCGTAATTTCTATTCTGATTATGCGCAATATATCAGGGATAGTGTTGTTATCACTAGCACAAATCCTTACTAAAAATGGGATATAAAATCAGGAATAAATGTAAACGTTTACATTTTGCTTATCTGATCACAGTCTCATGAACTGCACTCTTCTAGACTAACCAGTAACAAATACCAACTGGCGTGTTGTCATTTCAGAGAGGAGATAACATGAAAATTCTGGTCACAGGCGGAGCTGGCTATATTGGTAGTCATACCTGTCTGGCTTTGATTGCAGCAGGTCTGGAGCCTGTTATTCTGGATAACTTGTGCAACAGCAAATTATCAGTTCTGGACAGAATTGAGGAAGTTGCCGGAAAACGGCCTGTTTTTTATCAGGGAGATATCCGGGATCCTGCAATATTGGATCGTATTTTTCAGGAACAACCAATTGCCGGCGTCATTCACTTTGCTGCATTAAAAGCGGTGGGTGAATCTACCCAGAAACCTTATGAATACTTTGAAAACAATATCGCCGGAACGTTGAGTCTGCTCGGATCCATGCGCCGTGCCGGATGTTACCGCTTTATTTTCAGCTCTTCTGCAACAGTCTATGGCGACCCACATGCGGTGCCAATCAAAGAAGATTTTCCTCGTTCAACCATGAGCCCTTATGGCAGAACCAAGCTGATGATCGAGCAAATGCTTGAAGATATGCAAAAAGCTGATCCTCGCTGGAGTATTACTCTGCTGCGCTATTTCAACCCAATTGGTGCACATGAATCAGGCCGTATGGGTGAAGATCCACAGGGTATTCCGAATAATCTGATGCCGTTCATTACTCAGGTGGCTATTGGTCGCCGAGATTGTCTGAATATCTTTGGTAATGATTATCCAACTAAAGACGGCACCTGCGTGCGTGACTACATCCATGTGATGGATTTGGCCGAAGGTCATGTGAAAGCCTGGCAGGTTTGCGGTGAACAATCAGGTTTGCACATTTACAACTTAGGAACCGGGCAGGGCGTTAGTGTGCTTGAGATGGTTCATGCTTTTGCTCGTGCCAGTGGGCTGGAAATCAATTACAGCATCGTCGAACGTCGCCCAGGTGATGTTGCTGAATGCTGGGCCGATCCAGCTAAAGCGCAGCAGGAGCTAGGCTGGAAAGCCACCCGCACTCTGGATGATATGACCCGTGACAGCTGGCGCTGGCAAAAAGCCAATCCTACCGGATATGAGGACTAAAGCATGTTTAATCCAATCGACCATCCACATCGTCGTTTTAATCCTCTCACTGGTCAGTGGGTGCTGGTTTCTCCACATCGGGCAAAACGTCCATGGCAGGGGCAGGTAGAAAAAGCAGCCCCGGACGATCGTCCTGCGCATGACCCAGACTGTTTCTTGTGTGCTGGCAATACTCGCGTAAATGGAGAAAAAAATCCGGACTATCAAGGCACGTTTGTTTTCACCAATGATTTTGCTGCATTGATGACAGATACCCCGGCATCACCGCAATCAGAAGATCCGCTGTTCCAGTGCGAGTCAGCCAGAGGTACCAGTCGTGTGATCTGCTTTTCACCGGATCATAGCAAAACGCTGCCGGAGCTACCTGTACCAGCTATCCGTCAGGTGATAGATACCTGGTGTGAACAGGTCGCGGAACTTTCTAAAGACTATGTGTGGGTGCAGGTTTTTGAAAACAAAGGCGCTGCCATGGGCTGCTCCAATCCGCATCCGCATGGACAGATCTGGGCGAACAGTTTTATTCCGAATGAACTGGCTCGGGAAGAACAGACACAAAAGCAATGGCTAACCGATAAGAGGACTCCGATGTTGCTGGATTATGCTCAAAAAGAGCAGCAATCCGGCGAACGCACAGTAGTTGAAACTGAACACTGGATCGCGGTTGTTCCTTACTGGGCTGCCTGGCCATTTGAAACGTTATTACTGCCAAAAGCGCATGTTCGTCGTTTGACAGAACTCAGCGATGAGCAAAAGCAGGATCTGGCTTTGGCTCTGAAACAATTGACCAGCCGATATGACAATCTGTTCCAGTGCTCATTCCCATATTCGATGGGCTGGCATGGGGCACCATTTACAGAAGACGACATGGAGTACTGGCAGTTACATGCACATTTCTATCCTCCATTACTGCGCTCTGCGACAGTACGAAAATTTATGGTGGGTTACGAAATGCTGGCTGAAACACAGCGGGATTTGACTCCGGAACAAGCTGCAGAGCGTTTACGGGCAGTTAGCGATATTCATTACAAAGAACAGGCTTGAGGAAATTAATATGTCATTAAAAGAAAAAGTGCACACCGTATTTCAAAGTAGTTTTGGTTGTGAGCCGGATTTCTATGTCAGAGCCCCTGGCCGTGTAAACCTGATTGGTGAGCATACCGACTATAACGATGGCTTTGTGCTGCCGTGTGCCATTGATTATGAAACCGTGGTTGCTATGCAACGCAGAGATGATGACAAAGTCGTGGTGATTGCTGCTGATTACGCCAATCAGCGCGATGAATTTTCTCTGTCTCAGACGATTGAACATCATGCTGACCAGTTGTGGAGTAACTACATCCGCGGTGTTGTGAAATACCTGCTGGAAAAAGGAATCAGTCTGAAAGGGCTGAATATGGTGGTGTCTGGCAACGTGCCTCAAGGCGCGGGTCTGAGCTCTTCAGCCTCGCTGGAAGTGGCAATTGGTGAAGCCTTCAATCAAGCATATAAACTCGGTTTGACACCTGCTGCTATTGACTTGAATGGTCAGGAAGCAGAGAACAAATTCGTCGGTTGTAACTGCGGAATCATGGATCAAATGATTTCTGCCAGTGGCGAAAAAGACCATGCCTTATTGCTCGATTGTCGTTCTTTGGAAACCCGTCTGGTTAAAATGCCAGAAGACTTGGCGGTGCTGATTGTACACTCTAATGTAAAACGTGGATTGGTAGACAGCGAATACAACACTCGTCGTCAGCAGTGTGAAACAGCCGCAAAACATTTTGGTGTGAAAGCATTGCGTGATGTGACGCTGGAGCAACTTCAGGAAGCTGCAACCCAAGGCAAACTGGAGCCTGTTGTTTATCAGCGTGCTCGCCATGTTATTACTGAAAATATTCGCACACTGGCAGCTGCCGAAGCCTTGGCTGCGGGTGATTTGGCAAGAATGGGGCGCCTGATGGCTGAATCTCATGATTCCATGCGTGATGATTTTGCGATCACTGTACCTGCTATTGATACTTTGGTTGAGATCCTGCAATCCCATATCGGTGTAAATGGTGGCGCACGTATGACCGGCGGTGGATTTGGTGGTTGTGTGGTGGCATTACTGCATCCATCAAAAGTTTCAGAAGTGATTGCAGCTGTTGAAGCCGAATATCCGGAAAAAACCGGACTTAAACCGACTTGCTATGTATGTAAAGCATGTGATGGTGCCGGAATTTTTTAAACGGAGATCATCATGACCCAATTGATAACACTTTCAAATGATAGCGGAATGCGCCTGTCGCTGATGACAACGGGTGCTGCATTACTGTCATTGACTGTTCCCGTTGGCGACAGCCAGCGGGAAGTATTGCTAGGGTGTGTTCCGGAAGATTATGCCAAGCAACAAGTGTATCTGAATGCCATGGTTGGCCGTTTTGCTAACCGGATTGCCAATTCAGTACTGCATTATCAGGAAGAAACATACCATCTGGTTCCCAGCCAGGGAGAAAACTGCCTGCATGGGGGCAAAGAGGGCTTTGATCGTCGTGAATGGAACGTCGTTGAGCTGCAACAGGATCGGGTTGTGCTCTCGCTTCACTCGCCTGATGGCGATCAAGGGTTTCCCGGTGACTGTGATGTCACGTTGACGTATGCACTGGAGAGCACAGAGTTACTGATTGATATCAGAGCTACGGTGTCTAAAACCTGCCCGGTTAACCTGACATCACATGGCTATTTCAATCTGGATGGTCAGCGCAGTGATGTCCGTGAACACACGCTGATGGTTAATGCCAGCACCTACCTGCCGATTGATGAGATGGGCATTCCGCTCTCTGCCGCGCAGCCTGTAGAAGATGCGCTGGATTTGCGTCAACCACGCAAGCTTAAAGAACGCTGGTTGAGTCATCCTCAATTAATGTCAGCAAAAGGCTTCGATCACTGCTTTTTTGTGGATGAGAAAGACAATGGTGTAGTGGCAAAACTGACTTCTGCCGATGAAAAGTTAACGATGGAAGTATTAACTAATCAGCCAGGATTACAGGTTTATACCGGCAACTATTTGGCAGGTGCCCCAGCCCGAGATTCCGAGTTGTACCATGATTATGAAGGTGTTTGTCTGGAGGCCCAATTGATTCCTGACAGTCCTAATCGTCCGGAATTAGGTGATCCATGGCTACATCCAGGAAAAACCTACCATCATCAAACCCGCTACCGTTTTGTTGCAAAGTGAAAGTAAGAGCGTCCTATTTTTAGCCGGATAACCTCCGGCTTTTCTTTTTATTGCCTTTGTTTTGTTTCTTCGGGCTTTGACATGCAGGTAAAATAAGCTGCTTATACAGACCAAATAGCCGGAGTTACCATGCCGAATCACGGGCAGCCAATTACCCTTACTATCAATAGCCTTACCGAAAAAGGGGATGGTATTGCTGACTGGCATGGACGTAAGATCTTTATCCCTGCCACGTTACCCGGAGAGCAGGTTTCTGTGTCTTTATACGGGGTCAAACCTAAATATGCACAGGCAGAATTAAATTACATCATTCAGCCTCACCCGAAGCGGGTTGAGCCGCATTGTTCCTACTCTGAATGTGGTGGCTGTCAGTTATCTCATTTGTCTTATGACGCCCAGTTAGAGCTTAAACGGCAACAGGTCGTGGATGCCCTGGCGAAAAAGAATATTGATCATCCGGTTGCTGTCTGCTTAGGGATGGAATACCCGCTGGCATTCCGCAATAAAGCGGTTTTTGCCGTTCGTTCAGAAAACGGTGTGTCTCAGATTGGTTTTTACCGGAAGAATAGTCATCAGGTTATCGATATCTCAGCCTGCCCGATACAACATCCTCAAACAGCTGAGATTATCACCACCATCCGTAACTGGATGAATGAATTTCAGATCCAGGGATACGATGAAACAAACCATTCCGGCTGTCTGCGCTATGTCATGATCCGACACGGTTTTAAGGCTAACACCTGCATGGTTGTATTAGTGACACTAAGTGATGAATTACCGGCGGAACAGGAATTAATTGCCAGACTGACTGCTAATGGCGAGATTGATAGCATTATTCAAAACATCAATCCGGAACGGGTCAATCGTATTCTTGGTGAACAGCAGCGGATTCATTTTGGTTCGGAAGCGATAGAAGATGTATTACATGACCTGAAATTTAATATTTCAGCTCACTCATTTTATCAGGTTAATCCTCAACAGACAGATCGCCTGTATGCCACAGCTCTTGATTATGCAGAGCTGAAAGGGGAAGAAACTGTATTCGATATTTATTGTGGGATCGGCACTATTTCACTTTATTTGGCACAAGCCGCCCGGCACGTGATTGGCATCGAAGTTGTGGAACAGGCAATCAACGATGCTCGTCATAATGCTGAGATCAATCAATTAGCGAATACAGAGTTTTATGTCGGTAAAGCAGAAGAGGTTGTACCTGCGCTATACACTAAGGGATATAAAGCCGATGTAATGGTGGTTGATCCGCCAAGAAAAGGATGTGAGCCTGTTGTCTTAAAAACGATGGCAGATATGCGGCCAGAGCGTATTGTCTATGTTTCTTGTGATCCTGATTCACTTGCGAGGGATCTGGTACTGCTGTGTAAATCGGGATATCAACTCACTAAAGTTCAGCCAGTTGATATGTTCCCTCATTCTATGCATGTAGAAACGGTCGTACAGCTGGTTAAATCCTGAATTTAAAAAACGGAAATCAAATCTGACCAGCTGTAACGATGCGGGCTCACTGTTCCCGGTTTTTACGCTGGTTTTCTTTTTTATCCAGCCAGGCAACAGACTTACTGACAGCATCCTGCACCCGGAGTTCCATTTCATCACGTTGCGCTGGGGTGGTAAAATAAACCATATCCACTGTATGACGGATGTAATGCGCTGGCAGCTGATTTAGCACCAGACAGCAGAGATCTGCCATATAGTCATCATCGCGGGTTAGGTGTAGCTCTAAGGCCTGAATATGCTGTTGCAGCAATTCTTCATAGTAGTTATGAACATCATCAGGGATCAAAAGACATTAGCTATTCCTCAATTAAGTAACTAACTGAAATATAGCATATAACAAAAAAGCACACGGCTTTATGAGCTATGTGCTTTTTTAAAGAAATTTTGGTGCGAAAGGAGGGACTCGAACCCTCACACCCGAAGGCACTAACACCTGAAGCTAGCGCGTCTACCAATTCCGCCACCTTCGCACTGATTGTCTCTGACTTATTTTACATGCTGCCAGCAACATGTTTTGGTGCGAGAGGAGGGAC
>SSEX01000161.1 GCA_008015085.1 Tolumonas sp.
AATTCACCCACAGCCGGAATAAACACCAGCATCGAGCCAGCCATAATCCCGTTTTTAGTTAACGGTAAAGTGATCGACAAAAAAGTCTTGAATGGGCGACATCCCAGATCATTCGCCGCCTCAACCAGTGAATAGTCTACCTGCCATTTATGATCTTGCCTATTTATACGGCATTGATGCGGGTGGACTATTCACTGGTTGAGGCGGCGAATGATCTGGGATGTCGCCCATTCAAGACTTTTTTGTCGATCACTTTACCGTTAACTAAAAACGGGATTATGGCCGGTTCGATGCTGGTGTTTATTCCTGCAGTGGGTGAATTTGTTATTCCTGAATTACTGGGTGGTCCGGATTCATTGCTGATTGGCCGGGTATTGTGGCAGGAGTTCTTTAATAACCGAGACTGGCCTGTAGCATCCGCGGTGGCGGTTGTCATGCTGACTATTCTGATGATCCCTATCATCTGGTTCTATCGTTATCAACGTCGCGAAATGCAGGAGAGTGGATCATGACTCCAATTCCGCAAATTAAATCAAAATTCCGGACTTTAGTCTTATTGGCTGGATTTGGTTTTTTGTATGTACCTATCCTGCTGTTGATTGTTTATTCATTTAACGAATCCAGACTGGTAACAGTTTGGTCTGGTTTTTCGGTCAAATGGTATGGTGAACTATTTGCTGACGATCTGATGATGAACGGCGTGATGCTGAGTTTGACGATTGGCGTACTGAGTGCCAGTATGGCGGTGGTAATTGGTACTCTGGCTGCATTTGTGCTGACCCGGATTGGTAATTTCCGGGGACAAACCAGCTTTGCCTTCCTGATCACAGCCCCCATGGTGATGCCAGAGGTGATCACCGGGCTGGCATTGCTGCTGTTGTTTGTTGCGATGTCGAGTATGTTTGGCTGGCCAACCCAGCGTGGGGCAATGACGATTTGGATTGCACATGTCACGTTTACAGCAGCCTATGTGACAGTGATTGTGCGTTCTCGTTTACAGGAGATGGATCAATCCATCGAAGAGGCGGCGCAAGATCTGGGTGCAACACCATTTAAAGTGTTTTTCCTGATCACATTGCCGTCGATTGCGCCAGCGATTGCTGCCGGATGGTTGTTAGGCTTTACGCTTTCAGTCGATGATTTGGTGATTACCAGTTTTGTTTCTGGCCCTAGTGCTACGACATTACCGATGGTGGTGTTTTCCAGTGTTCGCTTAGGCGTAAGTCCGAAGATCAATGCACTGGCAACATTAATCATTATTGTTGTATCGATAGGTACTTTCATTGGCTGGTGGATGATGGCGTCAGCTGAAAAACGCCGTAAGGCGGAAATCAAAGCTGCTATGCAAAATAGCTAAACGATAGTTTAGATGGTAAAACTGCTTGCAATCACTAAACCGGATGAGTAGATTCGGCGATTAGAGTGTTGCGGCGTATAGCGCAGTCTGGTAGCGCACTTCGTTCGGGACGAAGGGGTCGGAGGTTCGAATCCTCTTACGCCGACCAACGATATCAAAGGGTTAGCTTAGGCTAGCCCTTTTTGCTTTTTGGTGTCAGCCTGCTCAGTTATACTTTGTCACCATAGATTGATTGCGGTTATTAGGAATGAAGACAGAACAAGGACATTACTATCGCTGGGTAACATTTGCCGGACTTGCGTCTTCGGCGACGGCTGGTTTATTGATTATCGGCAAATTAACCGCCTGGCTGATGACTGGCTCATCGAGTTTGTTGGCATCACTAACCGACTCAATGATGGATATCAGTGCTTCGTTGATCAGCCTAATGGCAGTACGCTATGCACTTATACCGGCAGATGACAACCATCAGTTCGGTCATGGTAAAGCGGAATCGCTGGCCAGCCTGGCTCAGGCTGCGTTTATCACAGGTTCTGCAGTTGTCTTGCTGATGCATGGTGTGGATGTGCTGATCGATCCAAAACCATTGATGCATGTGTCTGTCGGGATCTGGATCAGTGTTGCTTCGCTGATAATGACGCTGATACTGATCACTTTCCAGAGTTATGTCATTAAGCTGACTGGCAGTCAGGCCGTGAAGGCGGACGCATTACATTACCGATCTGATGTGCTGCTCAATGCGGCGGTGTTATTGGCACTGGTTTTATCGTCACAGGGCTTCCCGAATGCGGATGCAGTCTTTGCGCTTCTGCTGGGTGGGTATATTCTGTGGAGTGCATTGCAGATTGGTTATGAGTCTATACAAACATTATTGGATCGACAGTTACCGGAAGATGAATGTCAGCAGATAAAGGATATCTGTTGTGCAGTTGATGGTGTTCGCGGCATTCATGACTTAAAAACCCGTCTTTCTGGTCCGGTGCGTTTTATTCAGCTGCATTTAGAGTTGGATGATGAGTTGCAGTTAGTGAAAGCACACGAATTAGCAGATATGGCGGAGCAACAGCTTAAAAAACAATTTCCAGTGTCAGATATTCTTATTCATATGGACCCTGTCTCAGTATTAACGAAAGAAAACGTTCATCACGAATCCTGAGATCCGGAGGTTAGGGAGTTTTATGGCCTGCAAGAAATGTGTAAAGAAAGATAAAGCCTGGCAAACCATCCGGGATGAAGCCGTGCAGATGTCCAGCGATGAACCGATGCTGGCCAGTTTTTTCCATTCCACCATTATTAATCATGACAGTCTTGGTGCTGCCCTGAGCTTCCAGCTGGCCAATAAACTGGGTAGCGTTACGATGCCGCCGATTGTATTGCGTGAAGTAATTGAGCAGGCTTTGAGTGCTGATCCGGCAATCTTAGATGCTGTTGCCTGTGATATTTGTGCGGTAACGGAGCGTGATCCAGCGGTAACTTATCTGTCGACTCCGCTGCTGTATCTGAAAGGTTTTCAGGCGCTGCAGGCTTACCGTATTGCGCATTGGCTCTGGTTGCAGGCCCGTCAATCACTGGCGCTGTTTCTGCAGCATCAGATTTCGGTGGTTTATGGTGTGGATATCCATCCTGCTGCCCAGATCGGTTATGGAATCATGCTGGATCATGCCACTGGTATCGTGATCGGTGAGACTGCGGTGATTGGTAATGATGTTTCGATCCTGCAGAATGTCACCTTGGGTGGGACTGGCAAAGAACATGGTGATCGCCACCCGAAAATTCGTGAAGGCGTAATGATTGGCGCGGGGGCTAAGGTGCTGGGCAATATTGAAGTGGGTGAGGGCGCCAAAATTGGCGCAGGTAGTGTGGTGCTGGCTCCGGTGCCGCCACATACCACTGTGGCGGGCGTTCCGGCGAAAGAGGTAGGCCGGCCATCGACTTTAAAACCATCATTGAGTATGGAACAGGATATCTGAACGGGGCTTATGCCCCGTTTCTTTCATTGTCATTCCTATATGACTTCATCATGAAGTTGTTATTGCTGGAGGAGCCATGATAAAGCCGGCAGCGGGTATGCTATTGCTGGGAATGTGGGTGTGCTATCTGGGTTATTTGTTCTTCGGAATCTCTCCTTGGCCAGCAGCGTCACTGGCCTGGTGTTCAGCGATATTGTTAGGTCCCCAACTGGATAAAGCGGCCCGACGACAGTGTGCCATTTTATACAGCGCGGCATTTTTATTGCTGATCTTTGACTGGTTGAATGGTGTGTCTTTCACCGCAAAAGAACTGTTTCTGCCAAATATTGATATGGTGGCATTGTTTACCGGGGTTAGTACGCTGAATTTGGCAACCGCAGCCATGAGCGAAAAAGAGCAGCCAAACTGGACTGGCTGGAAAGGGCTCTTCAGTTCTTTGCTGAGTGTCAGCTTTCTCGGTGCGGTTATTAATATGTCTGTGCTGTTTGTGGTAGGTGATAAGCTGGCACACAATGGTACGCTGGAGCGCCGACAGGTCATTATTCTGAACCGGATATATTGTGGCGCGGCATATTGGTCTCCTTTCTTTATTGCTATGGCCGTGGCTTTGACCTATGCGCCGGGGATGCAGTTTTCCCGCATTCTGCCATTTGGGTTGTTAGCTGCTTTGGGGGCCATGTTAATTACTATCTGGGATGTTTGGCGTAGCGGTATTGCTTCGTTTGAGGGGTATCCTTTACGGTTGCAAACCTTGCGATTGCCAGTGTTGTTGTCGTTAGCTGTGCTGGCGGGTAAATGGTTGTGGCCTGCGGTGACAATTACCGGTGTGATTGCTCTGATGGCTCCCCTGATATCAATGATTCTGATGCCTAAGCGGGAAATGACATCTGCACTTAAGCGTCAGGTGACTGAGCGCTTTCCTTCAATGGGTAGTCAGGTGGTTTTATTTCTGGGGGCGGGTTTACTGGCGGCCGGCATTCATGGCTTAACGCAGATCTGGTCGCCTGAGGGGTTATTTGTTTACATCAGGCATTACGGCGTGCTCGAAGCTTCGGTAGTGACTCTGGTGATATTGTTGATTGCTTATCTCGGTGTGCATCCGATCATTATGACTTCTAGTCTGGCTCCGCTGCTATGGCATCTGCATCCAGATCCGTCATTGCTGGGCATGACATTCTTATTTGCCTGGGGACTGGCAACAGGGGCGACGCCTTTGTCTGGGGCTAATCTGGCGCTGATCGCCTGTTATCGGGTACGAGCCTGGAATATGCTGGTCTGGAATATTGGTTATGCCGTAAAAGAGTGGATTTGGCTGACAGGGCTGTATGCCTTGTACATCTGGTGTTATTTATAAGCAACAGGCTAAGGCTTTTTGGGCTGCTGAGTTGTGTCATCTGCATTAGCAGACTATTCTTACCGCCTGATGAATTTATCTGCCTCCGGCAGAGTTGTATATAGGTGCCTTATGTCTTTTGAAGTGTTAGAACAGCTGGAAGCGAAAGTTCAATCTGCCGTAGATGGCATTACTTTATTGAAAATGGAATTGGATGAACTGCGTGCTCAGAATCAGCAGTTAAAAGAAGAAAATCAAAATCTGCGTAATGAACATCATGCCTGGCAGGATCGTTTACGTTCTTTGCTGGGTAAAATGGATCAGATGAACAGCGATAACAATTGATCAAATGTTGCTGATACAAAAAACGCCGGGTGATTCCGGCGTTTTTCATATCTGGAGATTATTCGATATCGAGCGGTTCTGGTGACAGAATGATACCGGTCGTGTCGGCATAAATATGATCTTCCGGCAGGAACGTGACACCACCAAAATTCACAGGCAGTTCACTGTCGCCGCTTTCTTCATCGTCTGCGCCAACAGGAATGGATGCCAGCGCTTGAATGCCGATGTCCAGATCGGCCAGCGCATCCACCTCACGTACAGAACCATAGCAGATGATCCCTTCCCAGCCGTTATCGGCTGCAGTTGCTGCAATTTCTGCATCAATCAATGCCCGGCGCAGAGAACCACCACCATCTATCAGCAGCACGCGACCAATGCCATTTTCCTTCACGAGCTGACGGATAATGCCATTTGCTTCAAAACACTTAATGGTGGTGACCTGACCGCCGAATGACGAGCGGCCACCAAATGTGCTGAACATAGGCTCTACAACATCGACCTGATCCTGGTAGATGTCACAAAGTTGGGAGGTATTGTATTCCATGGTGATGAGTCCAACGGATTGACGTTATCAGCAGTATAAGGATGCTGCCCGGGAAAGCAAAGTCTGAACCATGCAGAATTGGCTGATGCGACACAAAAAAGAAGGTGGTGCTGGCTGAATACACTATTCGCAGACGAAATGTGATTGTCATCACTTTGTCATCGGTGTTTAATCAAAGTCAGGAAGCTGCACGCATTAAAAATGTCTACTTTTTGGTTTTTCTGTGAATTTGTAGCTTCCTTGAGATGGAATTTGCATATTTCTGCTGCGAGGACGCTATGTCACACGATAAATCATCTGTACCTGCTGGTTCGGAACATCGCCGGCTTAATAGTAAAGATTACAAAACACTGTCTCTGGCTGCGCTGGGCGGAGCACTGGAGTTTTATGATTTCATTATCTTTGTCTTTTTAGCAGCGATTGTGGGTCAGCATTTTTTTCCGGCTAATATTCCTGACTGGCTACGCCAGTTCCAGACTTATGGCATTTTTGCCGCTGGGTATCTGGCTCGTCCATTAGGCGGCATCATCATGGCTCATTTTGGGGATCTGGTTGGCCGTAAAAAAATGTTTAACCTGAGTATTATGCTGATGGCGTTGCCGACGCTGTTGATGGGACTACTACCAACTTATGATTCCATCGGTATTTTGGCCCCGTTATGCCTGCTGCTCCTGCGTATTTTACAAGGTGCTGCGATCGGTGGCGAAGTGCCAGGTGCCTGGGTATTTGTTTCTGAGCATGTGCCGTCACACCGGATTGGCTATGCCTGTGGCTCACTCACTGCCGGACTGACCGCAGGTATCCTGCTGGGCTCACTGGTGGCAACTGCACTGAATACCTTGCTGCCACAAGCGGACATTATTGCCTGGGGATGGCGCATTCCTTTCCTGCTGGGTGGCTTATTCGGCCTGTTTGCCATGATGCTGCGTCGCTGGCTGGAAGAAACACCGATCTTTAATGAGATGAAAGCGAAAAAACAGCTGGTGGAAGGTTTACCTCTGAAGCAGGTTTTGGGTAACAGTAAACCCGAAGTGGTGATGTCGATGCTGTTAACCTGGATGTTGTCTGCAGCGATTGTTGTGGTGATCCTGATGACGCCGACCTACCTGCAGAAACAGCTGGCGATTGCACCGACTGCGGCATTGCAGGCGAACTCACTGGCTACGGTGACACTCACTTTAGGTTGTATTTTCTTTGGCTGGCTGAATGATCGGATCAACAGTGGTCTGGTCTTTATTGTGGGCAGTATCGGTCTGGCAGTGACGACCTATGTGTTTTATCACGGTGTTGCAGCAGATCCGTCTTTATTGTTAGTACTGTATCCATTGGTTGGTTTCTTTGTGGGGATTGTAGGAGCTGTGCCGTATGCCATGGTCATGGCTTTCCCGCCAGCAATCCGTTTTTCCGGCATTTCATTTTCCTACAATTTGTCTTATGCCATTTTTGGCGGATTGACTCCGATGGTGGTTGCACTTTGGCTGAAAAATGAACCGATGGCACCGTGTTATTACGTCATCATGTTATGTGTGGTGGGTGCAGCAGTTGGCTGCTGGTTGTTACAGCAACAACTGAGACAGGAATCCACTGCGTTAGCTGAAGCAAATTGATCCATTGCCAGGCCAGTGTTTAGGCACTGGCCTGATGGCAATGCAGATCTTTACCCGCTTCCAACACGCTCAGATAACCGCCGGGAAACACAGCTCCGCTGTCAAGCCAGAGACAATTGCCCTTACGGTAGGGTGTCGGTCTGATGGGGGTATGTCCCATGACACACCAATCGATCCCTTTGATCCGGTATGCCTCTGAGAGTAAGTCTGTTTTATTGGCCAGTGAGATCCGCTCCCGCGACCAGACCAATTTTTCTATCAGATCATCACGTTTTTTGGCTTTGTATTCTTTTAAGGCAGTGAGTAATTCCTGCCAGTCATTGAAAACCGGATCGGCATGGCAGATACCAACATGAACGTTATCTACGGTGTATAGATCGATAACGAGAGGAAGCTGTTCCAGTTTCGGTAGCCAGTGATCACGGATTTGTTGCTGTTCCGCTTTTGGCAGTTCATAAAACCAGTTGCCGCCGTTGCGAACCCAGCAATATTCCGCCAGTGCATCTCCATCACGTAAAGCAGCACATAGCATTTGTTCATGATTGCCCTGTATAGAATAAAAGCCTGGCTTATCGAGTAGTTGCAAGCAGCCGGGGCTATCAGGCCCGCGATCAGTGAGATCTCCTAATAGGATACAGACATCGCCTTTGTCTGCAGAAAATTGCAGTCCAGCGAGTATTGATTCGAGAGGAGTTAAACAGCCATGTAAGTCTCCGGCAATAAATGTTCTGCCCTGAACCCGCAGTGTCTGACAATATGACATGATATTTTCCCCGCTCTTGCTCCTCTATATCCAAGCGTAGTTTATTTTTCATGGTTTATTTTTGAGCAATTCAAATATCTTTTCTGCAGTTTATCGGGGGGGATTCACGGCTGTGATAAGATCTTTTTTCACTCTATTTTTCAGGAACTGGCATGTCAGTGAATTCAGAATTGTGTCCTTGCGGTAGTAACAAGAGTTTCGCAGAGTGCTGCCAGCCATTACTCATCGGAGAGAAACGTGCGGATACGCCGGAACAGCTGATGCGTTCCCGGTTTACCGCCTTTTATCATGGCGATGCCTGGCAATATATTCTGGCTACCTGGCATCCGGAGTACCGGCCTGCGGTCTCAGAAGCCGAATTAGCAGAAGAAAGCCGGCTGGCAAAATGGGAGAAACTTGAAGTCAGGGACACCAAAATAGACGGTAATCAGGGTGAGGTGACTTTTTGTGCCTGGTATCGCGATCGCCAAGGCTTACATCCGCATCTGGAACGTTCTCAGTTCGTACGTTTTGAAGGGGAATGGGTGTATACCACAGGTGAATTCTTGCCTTATTCCCGCGCCGTCAAGGTCAAGCCTAATGATCCGTGCCCGTGTGGCAGCGGTAAAAAATATAAGAAATGCTGCGGCTGATGATTTTTTTGCGGAGTAAGCATGATCCTGCTGATTGATAACTATGACTCGTTCACCTACAACCTGGTGCAGTATTTCGGACAACTGGGGGCGAAGATTGAGGTCCGCCGCAATGATGCCATTACACTGGACGAAATCAGCCTGCTGAGTCCTTCCCATCTGGTGATCTCCCCCGGCCCTTGTACGCCCAATGAAGCGGGCATTTCGCTGGACGCAATCCGTCAATTTGCCGGTGAAATTCCGATTCTGGGGGTTTGTCTGGGTCATCAGGCGATTGCGCAGGCCTTTGGCGGGCAGGTGATCCGGGCCCGGCAAGTTATGCATGGTAAAACCAGCTCAATTGGTCATGATGGTAAGGGGGTCTTTGCAGGGCTAAACAACCCGCTGACAGTAACCCGTTATCACTCCTTGCTGGTGGAGGAGGCCAGTCTGCCAGAGACATTCGAGGTTTCATCCTGGACATTCCCTGAAGCGGGTGAGGCGCGGGAAATTATGGGATTACGTCACCGGACTTTGCCGATAGAAGGCGTGCAGTTTCACCCGGAAAGTATTCTGAGCGAGCAGGGACTCGAATTATTAGCTAATTTTCTGCAGCAGTAGTATTTGTTGTTGGGTGTCATCTTTCATGGTGATATATTATGCATTCTAATTGATTAAATTTTCACTTTTCTGGTTTCGCTGTGCTAAGGAGTTCGTATGTCAGAACAGACGCAGGTTACGCGTGGTTGGTTTGATGAAGTCATTGTGCCAACTTATTCTCCTGCCGCTTTCATTCCGGTGCGTGGTCAGGGTTCCCGTTTGTGGGATCAGGCTGATCGCGAATATATCGACTTGGCTGGTGGGATCGCGGTAAATGCGCTGGGTCATTGTCATCCTGCATTAGTAAAAACACTGACCGAACAGGGCAACAAACTGTGGCATGTCAGTAATTGGATGACCAATGAACCGACACTGCGTCTGGCTCGTAAGATGGTGGATGCCACTTTTGCGGACCGAGCTTTCTTCTGTAACTCTGGAGCTGAAGCTAACGAAGCCGCGTTCAAACTGGCTCGTCGTTATGCTAAAGATAAATTCGGCGAACAAAAAGATCAGATCATCGCATTTCTGCAGGGCTTCCATGGCCGTACCTTCTTTACCGTGAGTGTTGGCGGTCAGTCGCATTATTCTGATGGGTTTGGTCCGCGTCCTGGTGCGATCCAGCATATTCCTTATAACGATGTCGATGCCTTGAAAGCACTGATTTCTGATAAAACCTGTGCGGTGGTGATGGAGCCATTGCAGGGGGAAGGTGGCGTGCTGCCCGCTAATAAAGAATTTGTCAAAGCGGTACGTGAGCTGTGTAACCAGCACAATGCACTGCTGATTTTTGATGAAGTACAGACGGGCATGGGGCGTACCGGTAGCCTGTTTGCTTATATGCAGTCAGGTGTTGAGCCGGACATTCTGACTACCGCCAAAGCGTTGGGTGGTGGTTTCCCGATTGCCGCAATGCTGACTCGTGAAGACATTGCCCAGGTATTCCAGCCTGGCGTACACGGTACTACCTTTGGTGGTAACCCGCTGGCCTGCGCGGTAGCAGAAACTGCGTTTGATTTGATCAATGCACCGGAATTGCTGGCTGGTGTGAAAGACCGTGAGCTCTGGTTCCGTGCTGCGCTGGAGAAGATCAACGCAGAATACCATTGCTTCAGCGAAGTGCGAGGACAAGGCCTGCTGATCGGGGCGGTGCTGAATGAGAAGTTTGCCGGTAAAGCAAAAGCGTTTGTAGATGCAGGTATTGAACAGGGCGTTCTGTTCCTGGTTGCCGGTCCGAATGTGGTTCGCTTCACACCGGCACTGAATCTGACGGCAGAAGAGTTTGCCGAAGGGATGAGCCGCTTCACTCTGGCTGTGGCTCAGGTGGTTAACGGTTAAGCTAAAACTTCATCGCGCATGAATCCATCTTGAAAAAGGTGGATTCGAGGCAAATAAAAAAGGCTGCAAAAATTTGCAGCCTTTTTTGTCAATGCGGTGTCGATTAACGGGTACCGAATACCACGATAGTCTTACCGTGTGCCGTGATCAGTTCCTGATCTTCCAGCATTTTCAGAATACGACCTACCGTTTCGCGGGAGCAACCCACGATCTGACCGATTTCCTGACGAGTGATCTTGATCTGCATGCCATCTGGATGAGTCATTGCATCAGGCTGTTTTGCCAGATTCAGCAGGGTCTGAGCGATACGACCGGTCACATCCAGGAAGGCCAGGTTGCCGACTTTCTGGCTGGTGGTCTGCAGACGGCGGGCCATCTGAGCAGAAAGACGCATCAGGATCTCAGGGTTAACCTGGATCAGCTGACGGAATTTTTTATAAGAGATTTCAGCAACTTCACAAGAAGTTTTGGCGCGGATCCACGCTGAGCGGATTGGGTTTTCGCTTTCGTCAAACAGACCCAGTTCGCCGATAAAGTCTCCCTGATTCAGGTAAGACAAAATCATTTCCTTGCCTTCTTCATCTTTTATCAGCACTGCTACAGAACCTTTGATAATGAAATACAAAGTTTCTGCTTTTTCGCCGGCATGAATGAGGGTGCTTTTCGCCGGGTATTTATGAATATGGCAGTGAGATAAGAACCATTCCTGTGTTGGATCGCTTTGCGGTTTGCCGATTACCATTATCTGTCCTCTTAAGCGCCTGTGTGCCTCACTGTTGAAAGTGCAGCATTCTTTTTATTTCTTACTGGTTTGAGTCAATCAAAACATCACATCAGGATCTGTGGCAGAACTGACCCAAACTCAGTAACGAGCCCACATTTCGCTGGGAATAGAGCGAAGAGTAAACGTAAGCCCGCAATAACGACCTAGCATAAGGCGCGGAAAAAGTAATGACAAGAGATGCTTACCTAAATAAACGTCTTGTTCTAACCGGAACGACATATTTAAAATTTATGTAACATTGCTACCCGGTTGCACAGCGTCTTTCGGCACGATAGTGACTGACTCATGCAATTCACTGTAAAGAACTACCGCATCACCCCGTTGGAGCTGCTGACGGACATGCTCAACCTTTTCCGCCAGCGTAAAAGTCTGTTCACCATAATCAGTGCCCTCGCGTAATACGAACGACTCAATCAGGTTATCTAAGGTAGCTGCAGGCAGCTGTTCCCAGGGAATAATCATAACAACCTCATATGATCCATTGTGGTGTGGGTTCTGTTTCCAGTAATTCTCGCAGGATGCAAAGTGCTTTATCCAGAGAAACATTATCGCCCGGATGACTGATCGACAGCCGCACGGCTTGCGGGGAAGGAAAGTGTGCAGCGGAAAATAGTTCAGCACCGGCAACGCCTATCCCTTGCTGATTGGCTGCCTGTACAAATGATTGACACCGCCAGTAAGGGGGTAATGGCAACCAGGCATGCATACCACCTTCCTGATATTGCACTCCAAATTTGGCCAGATGATGACGCAACAGTTCCCCCCGTTCCCGCAAGATTTTGCGTTGCTGCAAAAGCATGCGATCCGCATGGCCGGATACTAGCCACTGACAGGTCAGCTCGATCATAAACGGCGTGATCATCCAGCAGGAGCCACGTACCGCAATCGACATCGCTGTATGTAGATGAGCTGGAACCAGCATGTAGCCAAGGCGTAATCCGGCACTGGTATTTTTGGAGAAGCTGCCGAGATGAATAACCCGTTCTGGTGCCAGTTCTGCCAGCGCTGGGGGGCGCTTTTCCGGCAAGATGCCATGCACGTCATCTTCAATCACGGTGAGCTGATAGCGTTCACACAGTGCCAGAATTTCCTGACGGCGGGTCAGACTCATGGTGGCGGTGGTTGGGTTTTGCACGGTAGGCGTTAGATAGAGTGTGCGGTAATTGCCGCTTTGGCAGGCTTTCTCCAGCGCCTGAGGTAGCAGACCTTCCTCATCCATCGCTAGTCCTTTCAACTGGATGCGCAAAGAATGCGACAAAGTACTGAGCCCGGGGTAGGTCAACCCTTCGCACAGGACTGTTTCACCGACCGCTCCGCAGGCCATCAGGCTTAGTAAAACGCCATTCTGGGCGCCAAAACTGAAAAACAGCCGTTCGGGGATAGCCGTGCTGAAGCCATATTTTTGCAGCCACTGACTGACAATTTCGCGCTGGGATAATTCGCCGTTCACCGAGCTGTATTCCATCAGCGCGTTAAGACGCCCCGGCGTGGCCAGGATCTGATCTACGGCATCACTAAAAGCGTTTTGGCGATCCTGCAGAATTGGCAGATTCTGCCATAGCTCGATCCGCTCGGGATCTGGCTGACGGATATGCCAGCTCAATGCAGGTTCGCTCGATTCTTCGCGCACATAGGTGCCGGCACCGATTCTGGCTGTCAGCCAGCCCTGATGTTCCGCTTCGCTGTAGGCGCGGGTGATGGTTCCGACCGTTACGCCAAGTTGATTGGCCAGTGCCCGGTGAGTTGGCAGCCGTTGTCCTGGCTGTAATTCCCCGTGTTCTATGGCGTTAGCAATGGCCTGCGCCAGTTGTCGGTAGACCGGACCTTGTCCGGAAAGCTCTGGTTTCCAAATTGTCATGGTGACAATAAACCTGTTGATCCCCTGATTAGCTTCAATATAACGTGAATTTAGTCATTGAAATAGTCTGAATGACCAAAATTTTGCTAATTGTATCGATACAATTCTATAAGGATGAGAATCATGGAGATCGGATTGCTCTTATCACTCACGGGGTTTGCGTGGATCACCTGTGTTACTCCCGGCCCGAATAATGTCATGCTGACCAGTTCCGGTGCCCGTTTTGGTTTTAGCCGATCTGTACAACACATTGTGGGTATCAGTGGGGGACTGGTTTGCATGCTGGCCATCATGGCTCTGGGAATGGGATCGATATTTCAGCAATGGCCGGTGTTGCAGTGGCTGCTGAAAATCGGCGGGTCGGGTTATCTGTTTTATCTTTCCTGGCAGATCGCCAATGCCGGAATGCCGCAGCCCAAAGGTCATTCGTCAGAAAAACAAACTAAGCCATGGCGTTTTCATCAGGCCGTGATGTTTCAGTTTATGAACCCTAAAGCCTGGCTCATGAGTCTCTCCTCTATCGGCAGTTTTACATTGCTGGGCGACGCCTACTGGATGTCGGTGTGCTGGGTGTTGGGGATCTTCTTTGTGGTGTGTCTGAAAACCAGCGCACTCTGGACATTATTTGGCGTCAAGGTCGGGCAGTGGTTGAAAACGCCATCGGCCTGGACGATCTGGAATCGTCTCATGGGTGCGCTGACAGCGGCTTGTGTGATTTTGATTTGGTGTGAATGAGGAGCAGGAAATGAAAACAATCGGTTTAATTGGCGGAATGAGCTGGCAATCCACCATCCCTTATTATCAGGTCATCAATGAATATGTAGCCCGGCATTTAGGTGGGCTACATTCCGCCAGATTGATCCTGTGGAATATGGATTTTGAAGCCATTGCCAGTTTGCAGCGCGAGAATCGCTGGGATGAAGCCGGGCAGGTGATGGCGGATGCCGCGATGAAATTACAGCAGGCTGGTGCAGACGCGATCGTGATTTGTACCAACACGATGCATAAGCTGGTGCCGTCGATGCAGCCGCATTTACAGGTGCCGATCCTGCATATTGCGGATGCTACCGCGATGGCGATCCAGCGGGCTGGATTACGCAAAGTCGCTTTGTTGGGTACGCGTTTTACGATGGAGGACAGTTTCTATGTTTCTCATCTGCGTGAGCACTATGATCTGGACGTGATTGTCCCGGATCCGGCGGCACGCCAGCTCGTTCACGATGTCATTTTCAATGAATTGTGTGTGGGGGTCGAAAAAGCTTCTTCCCGCGCGCAATACCGGGAAATTATGGCAGCGCTGGTTCAACAAGGTGCCGAAGGGATCATTTTCGGTTGTACAGAGATCCCGATGCTGGTGGATCAATCCGATGCTTCTGTTCCGGTGTTTGATACGACGACTTTGCATGCCAGTTATGCAGCAGAATGGGCCTTATCCTGAGTCAGGATCAGGCTTATTTCCTGACGATCAATAGTGTTTATGCCAAATCCGTGTAGAATTGCGCCGTTTTTAGTAGCAGCGTAGAAAGATATTGGCATGACAACAGTGCTTGATGAACAGGATCGTTATAAAGAGATCCGCCCGTATAATGATGATGAAGTTCCTGCGGCGATAGAGCGACTGATCAGTGATGAAGAGCTGATCAGTGCTGTAGCTCGTTTTCGTTTCCCGCAGGCTGTGAATTATTTTGGCTGGTTGCTCAAACCGTTGATCCGGCATGCGTTGCATAAGCGTGTAGCCAATGTCCGTACTGTGGATGATGTGCAGCAGCAAGTCGCCCATTTCATGGAACAGATGATTGCCAAGACTACCGATGGCGTGACCTATTCGGGTCTGGAAAATCTGAAGTCAGATCAGAGCTATTTGTTTATTTCCAACCATCGTGATATTGCGATGGATCCAGCCTTCGTTAACTGGGGAATGTATCAGTGCGGACTGGATACCGTACGTATTGCGATCGGTGACAACCTGTTGCGTAAGCCGTGTGCTACTGAACTGATGCGTCTGAATAAGAGTTTTATCGTCAAACGCTCGGCGAAAGGCCCACGTGAAATGGCCAGAACTTTCAGTGAGCTCTCTTCTTATATTGCTGATTCGTTGAAGGACGGCCATTCTATCTGGATTGCGCAGAAGGAAGGCCGGGCGAAGGATGGTGATGATCGGACTGATCCGGCGATCCTGAAAATGTTCTACATGGCGGGCAAGCAGAAAAAACTCGGCTTTGCGGAGTATATGCAGCAGCTGAATATCGTACCGGTGGCTATTTCTTATGAATATGATCCGGGCGATGAAGCGAAAGCGCGTGAGCTTTACGAGACTTCAACCAATGGCTCTTATCAGAAAGGCGAATTTGAAGACATTGAGAGTATTGTCTCCGGCATCGTCGGCTATAAAGGCCGGGTTCATGTCAGCATTGGTCAACCGCTGAAAGATGGTTTTGATACACCGGAAGAGTTGGCTGCGCAGATCGATCGCGCGATTCATAGCCAGTACCGCCTGTTCGCGGCAAACCTGCTGGCAGCCGGCGAAACTTCAGCGGATATTACGGCTGAGCAAAAGGAGAAGTTTGAGCAGCGTCTGGCGGCGATGGATCCTAAATGGCGGGATATTGCCAAAGCAACCTATGCCAAGCCGGTAGAAAATCAGCGGGGCTGAATCTCCTGAAAACAGGCAGAGTATTACTCTGCCTGTTTTAACCACTTACCTGATTCTTGTTCCACGGCATCCATAATATCCAGCAGTTCCAGCACTTCAGGTTCAAACACATGACAATGAATGCCTGCCCGTAATCCTTGCTCTATATCTGCACATCGATCCTGCAGCTGTGGTACACCACAATAGGCGGCACCCCCTCTTAACTTGTGGACGGCATCCAGCAGTCCGGCACACTCCGCACCGTTTGTGACGGCTTCCAGTAGTGGTTTAATGTCAGCAAAACTGGCTACCAGCA
>SSEX01000035.1 GCA_008015085.1 Tolumonas sp.
GGGTATGCAGGAGCAAGGAGCGCTGTTATCCAGGGAAGAACAGACCAAAATTACCCGGGTGCTTGTTAAGACGGCACAGATGCTGGCGCAGTGTGGGGCCGAAAGCCGGTTGATTGAACAGACCACCTGCCGCATCGGTGCTACACTGGGGGTCGAAAGTGTAGAAATGGCGATCACTCCCAGTGCTATCATTCTGACAACGCTGAATCATGGTACTTGTATTACTACGACCCGTCGGGTGCATGAGCTTGGTATCAATATGCATGTGCTGTGTGCTATTCAGCGAGTATGTATTCTCTGTGAAAAACGCCTGTTGATCACGGCTGATGATGTTCACAAGCATTTGCTGGAGATAAAGCCATTCCGCTATAACCGTTGGTGGGTCGTTTTCATGGTGGGTTTGTCTTGCGGCGCTTTCAGTCTGCTGTTTGGCGGTGATTGGCCTGTCTTCTTTACTACTTGTGTTGCGTCCGCTGTAGGTATGTTTGTCCGACAGGAAATCGCACATCGTCATTTCAACCCGTTAATTAATTTTGCAACAACTGCATTTGTTGCAACCTCGATTGCCAGTATGGCGACAGTTTATCACTGGGGCGATCAGCCATATTTGGCTATGGCTGCCTGTGTCTTGTTGCTGGTACCTGGGTTCCCCTTGGTCAATGCTTTATTTGATATGGTGAAGGGCTATTTCAATATGGGGCTGGCACGCTGGGGAACGGCAACATTGCTGACTGTGAGCGCTACGGCTGGAATTGTGCTGGCGATGAAATTAACCGGTGTCTGGGGATGGAACCCGTAATGCAGTTATTACAAGCAATCATTTTTGATGCATTCTGGTCTGCAATTCCAGCTGTCGGATTTGCTATGATCTTTGCTGTTCCGCCGCGGATGCTGAAATATTGTGCGCTGGGCGGCGCGTTTGCGCATAGTTTGCGTATGTTGCTAATTCATTTCGGCATACCGATTGAATGGGCTACTTTTATGACTACGACCTTGATTGGGATGATTTTTGTCTATATATCAAGGCGAATATTAGCTCCTCGCCCGGTTTTTACCGTAGCCTGTATTATTCCGATGATCCCTGGAAAATTTGCTTTTAATACGATTATCGCGGTGTTGAGCATGAACAGTAGCGGTGTTACTGAAAAACTGCTACAGGCCGGAATCGAAAATGGTCTGAAGACGCTGTTTATTCTGTTTGCACTTTGTTTTGGTCTGGCCGTACCATCGTTGTTTATTTACCGAAATAGACCAATAGTGTGATGTTATGTTGATTTCTTTAATTGTTGCGATGGCTGAAAACCGGGTTATCGGCAGAGATAACCAGATGCCGTGGCATTTGCCTGCAGATTTACGCCATTTCAAATCTGTTACGCTGGGCAAGCCGGTGATCATGGGGCGTAAAACATTTGAATCTATTGGCCGTCCGTTACCAGGACGCCGGAATCTGGTGATTAGCCGGAATACAGAATGGCAGGCTGATGGTGTTGAAACCGTAAATAGTCTGGATGCGGCGTTGGCGTTGGTAAATGCACATGATGAAGTTATGATCATTGGTGGGGGGCAGCTATATCGCGATGCATTGCCGTTAGCGCATCGCCTTTATCTGACACATATCGAACTGAATGTTGATGATGCTGATACCTGGTTTCCTGATTTTGGTATTTATCAGTGGCGACAAGTAGTAGAAGAGCGCCATTCTGCCGATGAAAAAAATCCGTATAACTACCGTTTTGAAACGTTAGAGCGAATATAGATTAAATAGATATAACAAACCCGGTTTTCACACCGGGTTTGTTATTTATTCTCCACCGCTGGCATAAGCCGGACAATTCAGTGAAAACATGGCGTTATCGTTCCAGCGCCACAGCGTTAATTGATTCCCCCAAACACAACCGGTATCTAATGCTTTTACCGAAGGAAGAGGGCATTTTCCCATCAGTGCGGCCCAATGTCCAAAAACCAGATGTGGTTCATCGGCAGTCGCTTTGCGCACTTCAAACCAAGGAGCTAATTGTTCAGGTTTGTCGGAGGGTGAGGCTTTGCATTTAAATTCCAGACTACCGTCCGGACGGCAAAACCGCATACGCGTAAAACTATTAATAATATAACGCCAACGAGGCAGGCCGGGCAGCCGGTGATCCCAGTGAGAGGGTTCTTCACCATACATATGACCTAATAACCAGTTGCCCTGGTCGCTGCTCAGCAGCATTTCTATTTCTCGGGCACACTGGCGTGCAGTATTCAGATCCCACTGTGGAGATAACCCGGCATGTGTCATCATGACAGGCAACGTCGGATGTTCAGCCATGATAGGTCTGGTACGTAGCCAGTTCATCAGTTCTTCTCGATCAGGTGCCGTCAGAATATTTTCGGTTTTATCTTTTTTCTTGGGTTGTGCGTGACCTGCTGCAACTGCCAGTAAATTGAGGTCATGGTTGCCCAGAACGGTGGTAGCCCTATCACCAAGTCCGTATACGAAACGAAGAACATCTAATGACTTGGGACCTCTGGCGACCAGATCGCCTGTCAGCCAGAGTTCATCCTGCTTCGGGTCAAATTGTGCGATCGCCAGTAATTGCTGTAATTCATCATTACATCCTTGGACATCGCCAACAAAATAGGTTGCCATACTTCAACACTCTACTTAGCCGATTGGGCGGATACCCTGTGGTAGAACAGGATAATATGAATGATTTCAGTTAATCAGATGAGGGATTGCCAGTGCAAAAGGTGAAATGGTTACCTCAAACAGTTGCTCATTATATTTATTCTGGAAGGTATAACTACCTCGCATACATCCAAACGGTGTTTTCAGCTGAATGCTGCTTTGATAAATATAAATCTGGCCAGCGGCAATCACTGGTTGTTGCCCGATAACGCCTTGCCCTTGAACTTCGGTCTGCTGGCCATTGGCATCACTGATAAGCCAGTAGCGATCCATTAGCTGGATATCGGTATCAGTCTGATTATGAATCGTAATTTCGTAGCCAAAGACATACAGCGCATCATCCGGGAGCGATTGCTCAGCAAGATAGAATGGACGAGGCGTGATCTGTATGCCTGGCATAATACGTTCTCAGCGGTGATTAGTCAGCCAGTTAGCAATACTGACAAATTGAGCCAACGTCAAGTTTTCCGGGCGCAAGTTTGGATCGATACCGATCTCTTCCAGCTGCTCAGCTGTAATAAAGTTGCGGAAGCTATTGCGAATAGTCTTTCTACGCTGGCCAAAACCTTCCTGACAGACTCGGTGCAGGTCGTTGACATTCAGGGCTTCATAAGGGCGTTGCTGGTAAGGTACCAGACGAACTACCGCTGAATCGACTTTAGGCGCTGGTTTAAACGCATGAGGTCCAACTTCCAGCACGGGTACCACCTGACAGTAATATTGCGTCATGACTGTCAGACGACCGTAATCTTTACTGTTCGGGCCTGCTGCCAGACGTTCAACAACTTCTTTCTGCAGCATGAAATACATGTCAGTAATATGCTGTGATTTTTCCAACAGGTGGAAAATCAGTGGTGTCGATATGTTATATGGCAGATTACCAAATACGCGCAGTGGACGACCTGGCTGAGCCAGTTCATCAAAATTGAATTTCATGGCATCGGCTTCATGCACAATCAGCTTATCTTTCAGACGTGGGTGTTCACGCAGACGGGCTGCCAGATCGCGGTCGAGTTCAACGACATGCAATTTATCTATCTGATCACAGACTGGTTCGGTCAGTGCGCCGAGTCCGGGACCGATTTCGACCATCACATCATTCTGACGGGGCGCGATGGCTGACACGATAGAATCGATAGTATATTGATCATGCAGGAAGTTTTGACCAAAACGTTTACGGGCGTGATGGCCGAGATGCACTTTGTCGTTAATCATTGTTTATGAGATACCATTGAGATCGCTTGTTGTAATGCTGTCAGCAGACTGCCATTGTTGCTCTTGCCGCTGCCAGCTAATTCGAGAGCAGTGCCATGATCGACGGAAGTCCGGATAAACGGTAACCCCAGCGTGATATTGACAGCTCGGCCAAATCCTTTGTATTTCAGTACCGGTAACCCTTGATCGTGGTACATCGCTAATACTGCATCTGCGCGTTGCAGATATTTATCCTGAAACAGGGTGTCAGCAGGCAAGGGGCCTTCTAATGAATAGCCTTGAGCCCGCAGTTCATCAAGAACTGGTTCAATCACATCTATTTCTTCGCGCCCCATATGACCACCTTCACCAGCATGAGGGTTCAGACCACACACCAGAATATGTGGTGTAGCGATACCAAACTGATTCTGTAAATCATGCTGTAGAATAGTAATGGTTCTGTGCAGGCTCTCTTTGGTGATGGCATCTGCTACATCACGTAACGGTAAATGGGTTGTGGCTAATGCGACCCGTAAACCTTCCGTTGCCAACATCATTACCACTTGGTCAACACTGGCCTGCTCTGCAAAAAATTCTGTATGACCGCTGAAGGGCACTCCAGCGTCATTAATGACCCCTTTATGTACAGGACCGGTCACCAGGGCAGCAAATTCGCCGCTCAGACAGCCTTCGGCAGCACGTTGCAGTGTTGCCAGGACATATTTGCCATTACGTTTGTCCAGAGAACCAGCTGTTACGGGCACCATTAACGGCACAGAACATACTGTCAACACACCTGCTGCCTGTGGTTGGGCTGGTACGGCTGAGTCGTAAAAACGGATAGTAATTTTTTTACCCAGTTTATCAGCCCGTTGTTGCAGTAGTGCCGGATCAGCCATGATCACCAGCTCGGCAGGCCACTCCTGATCGGCAAGAGTCAATATAAGATCTGGCCCTATACCTGCCGGTTCACCCGGTGTGATAACAATACGCGGTACGTTCATGACTGTTCACTACCGTCAACAAACTGGATAAACGCTTCATCGCGTAATTCATCCATCCAGGTCTGAGATTCTTCTGCAAAACGGCGGTTGTAGATCAGTTGATATGCCCGGTTCTCCAGTGCTTCAGGGGTATTAGCCTGATTGCGGCGTTCTTCCACCTGCACAATGTGCCAGCCATGCATGGTTTTGAATGGCTGACTGAGTTGACCGATGGGTAAGGTTTTAACCATATCGCGGAATTCGGGTACATACATCTCAGGGTTCGCCCATCCTAGTTCGCCGCCCTTGGTAGCTGAGCCGGTATCATCAGAATATTTTTCAGCCAGCTTGGCAAATGTAGTTTTTCCTGACTGAATATCACGCAGGAATCCTTTCATCATCTGTTGCGCTTTTTCATCGCTCAGAATAACCGATGTTTTCAGCAGGATGTGACGAGCATTAACTTCCTGTAACTCGATA
>SSEX01000101.1 GCA_008015085.1 Tolumonas sp.
GCCACTAACATCGTTATTATATTGCCACAACTGAGCTACGCCCGATTTATCCGTAGAGTTAGCTCTCACCAACACCAGACGCACATCGCTACCGGCAGAGCCACTCCACTCCGGAATAAATGTGTTAAATTCAGTCGCTACCGCATTATCACCAGAAGCAACAGGAACACTTGAACTAAACAATTGATCTAAGGTTGTTGCTGCTGTTTGTCCATTAACATGAACCGAGTTTTCACCACTGGTCCAGGTATGGATTCGATATGGGGTCTGGTCGCCAGGAGTAAACAAGCTCAAACAGGCTTCAGCCCCTGTTGAAAATGTCGCGGTAGATGCCACTACATTTTCAGCGCCTAACTTTTTGGCAACCGCACTCAATGACTGCCCAGCGACACTACTGCAGCTACCACTCAATTTGCCCGCATGAGCCAGATCCGTCATGCTCACTGAACCATCAGCATTAGCTGCTAATACCATATCCGCAGAGTCTTTTACCTCTGTCCAGCCATTCGCAGTTAAACGCCAGCTGATTTCATCCATTGACGAATCAGCTTCATATTGGCTAACGCTAGTCAGAATGTTCGATGCAGCCCACGCAAATGTATTTGAGCCTTTCGCTGTCCAATGATCAGTCCAGAGCGAGTCGTTATCACCGCCTAAAATATACAAGTCATTGCTAGTTGGTAATACAGTTGCCAATGTATCTGTTGATGATGGAGGCACTACATCGTCATCCTCTCCATCATCATTGCTGTCTTTAATCACGTCACTTACTTTACCGTCTGATCCGAGCACAACTTTGATATCATCAGGTTTAGTCGTGCTATCTAATGGATTGGCAGCCAAGTATTCGGTAAGTTTGGCGCCAATATCACCACCTTGTGTCAGCAATGATTCTGCATTCTCTATTTTCAGCGTTTCAGGTAAGACTGCGACAATATTCAGGGCATAGACCTGCGCTGAAGTATTAGCTTCCTGAATGAAGTCTTTTAACAGATCTGACGCCTTATCTACGCTCATTCCTAGCTGTTCGGCTACCGCCTTTGCTGCGTCATCGCGGGTCATCGAATCAGAAGTCATCTTCTGTTCAACCAACGTAGTTAAGGGAGTTACAACCGAAATTCCTGCCGGAGCAGACATGGTATAACTTGTTGTTATTGGAGTAGCGGTACTCCCTGTACCATCGCCCACATCAACCGTCTTACCCGCAATAGCTTTGACTAATACTTTGTATTGTGTTGGATTAGCCACCGATGAGACATCTAGTGTCGCCTTACCAGTTCCATCAGTCTGAGCACTCGGCTCTCCAGCGTCCTGAGTATAATCACCATCCACATCCAACCAGACTGTTGCATCTTTAAGATACCCATCGATTGCCTGCACATCCAAGGTCTTAGCTGCCGAATTTGCAGTAGTATCAGATGAGCCGCCACAGGCACTTATTGCCGCGACACAAAATAAAGATAAATAAATACGAGATAATTTCATAAACCAGTCCCTAGATAGTTATATATACTGTCTTTTTTAACAGTCATGATGCAATTGAGGCTATTGCTAAGAAAGGTTAACATTTGAGTTTTTTTTGAAAATTGATTCAAATCTAATTCAAGTTAAAAATGATCGTTTTTTAGGCGAATCTAACAAAGGCAGCAGATATTCTTGCAAGAAAAGATTGAGTTTTGAGCAGAACAAAGGGGCTTGCGCCCCTTTTTGTTTTCCAGCTCTTTATGCTTCCGGCCTTTTACCGTAGCCGTTTTAGCTACTTTTTTCCGCAGGCTGCGCTGGTTCTGGTTTCAGAATAAAATCTTCACCCTGACGGATTTCATCACGCAGTGTGGGCAACATACCTTCCAGCGAGGCTTTTTCTGCCTGAGTTAACGGGCCATATGGCAACACCTTATACCAACCCTCTTTGCCAAGGCGCATAGGCTGAGAGAAGAAGCGACTGTGCGGACTGCCTCCTTCGACATAGGCACATTCCACCACGTTTTCTTCGCCCATCAGGCCTCGAACTACAGCATTCACAAAACGGTAAGCTGCTGCCGCCATTGCCAATGTTGCAGATCCATTCCCTGCTTTGGCCTCGACAACCTCGGTACCTGCATCCTGAATATGATGTACCAGCGCAGCAGCCTCTTCATCGGTAAATTCAAAGCCACCGACCTGTGACATCACAGGTAAAATGGTTTTACCGCTATGACCACCGATGACATTAACTCTGATCGTGCCGGCAGCGCGATCCAGTGAATGAGCGACGAACGTTTCAGCCCGGATCACGTCCAGCATGGTCACACCAAACAACTTCTGCGGATTATAGACTCCGGCCCGTTTCAACACTTCAGCCGCAACCGGTACCATGCTATTGACCGGGTTGGTAATAATGCAGAAACAGGCATTCGGACAAATCGACGCCCCGGCAGAAACCAGATTTTCTATAACACTGGCATTAAAACGGAACAGATCACTGCGATCCATCCCCGGTTTACGTGCGATACCAGCACAGATCACGACAACATTACTTCCTTCCAGCGCTTTGGGCAGATCATCACCAGCAAAGCCTTTTACAGCAACATCGGTAGGAATATGGCTTAAATCAACTGCAATACCCGGTGTCACTGGTGCCACATCATACAAAGCCAATTTAAAACCAGCGGGTAACTTCATTTTTAATAATAGGGACAAGGCTTGCCCTATACCACCAGCAGCACCGAGAACAGTTATTTTCATAGCAGGCTCCAATTTTGTTGTTGTGATGGTAAATCTTATTGTTGTGATAAAAATTGTCAGATATTGCTCATTTGAAAATAGTAGAAAGTTGCAGCGCCACCAAACACTCACACTTGAAGTGTGAGCTGCGTTTCACTCTTTTTATTATTTCAGACTGAATCGTTTAAGTGACTTTGGCGGGCATTTTTATATGCCGGAGAATGCAAACTGCAGCACAGTTCTTCGGGTTGAATATTGGTTTTTATGCAGCAATCGTTGAAATATATGCAGCCAGACTGCAAAATTGTGGTTTATGAACGATTCATCTCGGATTTTAAATGAAACCCGGCGAAAAACAGGAACAACTCGTTAAAGCATTCAAGGCCTTATTGCGGGAAGAGCGATTCGGTTCACAAGCTGAAATCGTAACCGCACTCAATGAAATTGGCTTTGAAAACATCAACCAGTCAAAAGTATCCCGCATGCTGAGTCGCTTCGGTGCAGTGCGCACCCGCAATGCGAAAATGGAGATGGTTTACTGTCTGCCTGTCGAACTCGGCATCCCGACGATCAACAGCCCGTTGAAAAATCTGGTGCTGGACGTTGACCATAACGGCATTATTCTGGTGATCCACACTACACCGGGCGCAGCCCAATTAATCGCCCGAATGCTGGATTCATTAGGTAAGGCTGAAGGTATTCTCGGCACCATCGCAGGTGATGACACTATCTTTATCACACCAACGGCGGAATCAGATATCGACGAGTTATATGACTCAGTGCTGGAACTGTTCGAACAAACCAACTAATAGTTCCTGATATCAGCTAACAGCATGACATCCAGTGATCGCTGATCACTGGATTTTTATCTGTCACGATTCACTTTCTTTTGCCATATAAGGTAGTGTGACAATGAAGCTGGTGCCCCGCTCCGGATTATTACGGCAAACAATCGAACTGTTTTCAAACTGAGCCAGACTCTGTTTGACCAGATAGAGACCTAACCCGCGTTCTGTACCTTTGGTAGAAAATCCCCGCTCAAAAATGTGAGGCAACACGTCATCGGGTATTCCCTTGCCATTATCTTTGACCACAGCAAACAGAGAGCCCTCTTCATAATCCAATGCCAGTGTGATGGCCGGCTCTGGAACACCGGTCAGCGCATCAATCGCATTTTCCAGCAGATTACCAAGAATCGTCACTAGCACATGCAGTTGATCCAGTTGGCTGGATTCAGGCAGATAACTGTCTTCAGTGACAGTTAAGGTGATCCCTTCTTCTCTGGCGTGATTGATTTTACCCAGCAGGAATCCGGCAATCACCGGGTCTTTGATCTGCCGCATCAGAGCCCCGACATCATAATGATATTGCTCGGCTATCCCCATGATGTAATGCTCCAGCTGATCAAATGCCCTAATGTTTACCATACCCAGAATGACATGCAGTTTATTCATGAACTCATGCGCCTGCATACGCAGTGCTTCGGCATAATTAGAAATACCACTCAGTCGCTGAACCAGTTGGTGAACTTCAGTTTTGTCCCGGAACGACACCACTGCACCGGCGATCTGACCATTCACCCGAACAGGAACGCTACTACTCAGCAGATCCAGCCCGTTAAAACTCAGTTCTTCATCGTATTGCGCATTCCCGGTCTGTAACACCTCCTGCAGATGCAGGATTTTTGGCCAATTTTTACTACCTTGTCCCTGCAACAGTTCATTAAATGACCCGTTCAACCGCAGCAGACGCTTCGCTTCATCATTGATCAATGTAATTTCAGACTGGGTATTTACGGCAATCACCCCTTCGCGGATTGAGTGCAAAATCGCACTGCGCTGTTCCAGCAAACTGGCAATCTCCGATGGCTCCATACCAAACATCATTGATTTGATTTTGTGCGCCAGATAAAACGCACCGACGGCCCCCACCACACCACCAAATAACAATGCAAGATAAGCAAGTAAGAGGTTAGCAGAGATCGTAGCTTCTACTTTTTCTGTTGAAAGCCCTGCTGCAATGGCACCGACCTGTTGCCCTTGATAGTAAAACGGCGTGATCACTCGCACCGAATAGCCTAGCGACCCCATCGCTTCGGTTATCGACTCCTGTCCATGCAGAGCTTTGACTTCATCCCCTCCCTTAAATCGCTGACCAATCATTTTTGGATCAGGGTGGGTATGACGAATCGCATTCATGTCCATGACCGTGATGTAAAGCAATTCATTGTGTTTACGGACGGACTCTATGTATCTCTGTAAGGCTTGCTGTTGTTGGGGATCATTGATCGCTGCACCAACAAACGGGGTCTCAGCCAGTGTACGAGCAACAGCTCTGGCCTTCTCTTCGAGGCTGTTTTTAGTCAGGGCGGTTGATTGTGTAACAAAGATGGTATGTACAACCAGTAACACCAATGCGATGACAGTACAAACCAGCAGCATGATTCGGGTACGAAGTTTCAAAGGAGAAGACAGTCTGAGCACCAACGCTATTCCTTTCAGAAAATAACCGGGGAGGTTCACTAAAACAGGGAAAATAAGATACGGGAAATAAGAGAGAAACTGTGAATGATTTTGCTCAAACGGTAAACATTTCTGAAAACCTGCTGATTATCAGGCTTTCGGAAATGCTCAGTTAAAAAATCCAGTGCCTTACGGTCACTGGATTTTTATCTGATTTCAAGTCAGTTTTCGCTGACTGAATACCTGTTAATTACTTCATCGCACAGCCTGAGCATTTCGCCTGGATCTGCTGGAAGAAATCATTGCCTTTGTCATCCACCAGAATGAATGCAGGGAAGTTTTCCACTTCAATCTTATAGATCGCTTCCATACCCAGTTCAGGGTAGGCAACACATTCCAGACTCTTGATACTTTCCTGCGCCAGAATAGCAGCCGGACCACCGATACTGGGTATGGAAGCGATCTATAAGATTGAAGTGGAAAACTTCCCTGCATTCATTCTGGTGGATGACAAAGGC
>SSEX01000123.1 GCA_008015085.1 Tolumonas sp.
CATCAGATCAATATCGATCCTTCCCGTGCCGAATCAGCCGATGTCTGGCTGAAACCAGCTGCTAATCCTCAGCCCACTAAAACCAAGGTGGTTTCTGCCAATAGTAAAGGAAAGCAATCAGGTCACGACCAGGCTGATGATGAACTGCCGGAAGTCTTTGTGCCTTTTGACATCCGTCTGACTGAGCTGAAGCTGAAACAAGGCCGTTATCACCAGCAGACATTTGATACCGGGTTGATGGATATCCTGTTACAAGCCCGGTTTGATGGGGCATTGCTTTCTGTACAAAAAGTGCAGGTACAGCAGGAAAAACGCCGTGCTGAATTGTCAGGGTCGATGACTTTTATTCATAATTACCTGCTGGACGCCTCTCTGCGGGCACAATCTGCTATTCCGCTCGTATCACCGGATTCTGCCCGGACAGCAACACTTGATGTCAATGGTGATCTGGCAAAACTGACATTTTCTGCCGTACTCGAAGGCAAAGAAAAACTGGCACTAAAAGGGCAACTGCAACCTATGACAACCGGTTTACCCTTTGACCTGACGGGAAACTGGGCGGCCCTGCCTCAACCGTCATCACTGGCGGCACTTTCAGTCGGGAAAGGTAAACTAAGCTTTAAAGGCTCTCTCAGCCATTATGAATTTGATCTGCAAACGGAAGGTCGGTGGGGCGATTTACCGTCTACCCGTCTTACAACTGTGCTGAAAGGGACACAGGAAGGTATTGAATTACAACGTTTGCAGCTGGGCGATGGATTGAATCAACTGATTGTTGCCGGTCAGCTCAACTGGAAAAAAGGATTCCATTGGCAAGGGCATACCGATCTGGAATTACCCGCAGTCAAACGTTGGCTACCTGATACAAACGCCGAAGTAGCCGGTAGTCTGAAACAGGAAATCTATCTGCAAAATGATCGCTGGCAGGGAAATGTTTCTGCTATCGATCTGAAGGGGAATTGGAATGGTTTTCCGTTAACAACTCGTGGAGCCATCAAAGGAGATGAACAAGGTAATTTGCAGGTTCAGCGGCTTGAGATCAGCAATGGACCGAATTTACTTTCTGTAGACGGTCAGCTTGAAAAAGAGTGGCGGATTGCCGGAAAGCTGCGATTGCCAAAACTATCTCTGGTTAATCCGCACTGGGATGGCGGTATGGATGGTGATTTCAGGCTGAATGGTCCGGTGAAGGCTCCGGTGCTGGCACTACGATTAGCTGCTGCCCGAATTGTTGTGGGTAACCAGCTCATCCGCGGGCTGGAATTAACCAGTCATGCCACCCTCGATCAAACTCTGCCGGGGCAGATACAACTGGTAGCTGACCGGTGGAATATTAATGGTACCCGTATGCAGAATGTCGCTTTATTGCTGCGGGGAAATGCGAAAAATCACCAACTTACTTTACAAGCTGAGGGTAAGCAGCTTAACGGCCATTTGTCATTAAGTGGCGGGCTGCAAAAAGGGATATGGCAAGGTAGTTTACAGGACGGTGCTGTTGGCGGGTTGGGCGGTGAATGGCGGTTACAGTCACCGGTGCCTCTGCAATGGGCCAGATATACCTTCAGTTTCAAGGCGCATTGCTGGCTTTCTTCACCATCGAGGATCTGTTTTGAGAATGGAGTGGCAGCTTCATCTCAGGGAAATGTGCCGTTTATGCTGGTTGATATCGATACCCAGCGGCTGAAACCGTGGTTGCCAGATACATTAAAGTGGAACAGTGCATTGCAGGCTGAAGGCAAATTAGGCTGGCAACGCGGAAAGCCAGATCTGCATGTAACTGCACGGAGTCAGAATGGCAAACTGATCACTGAGCAGTTTGAAACACCTTACCGGGATATGCTGCTGCAGCTTGATCTTACGCAAAAACTGGCTCAGATGCGTTTTACACTGGCATCAGAGATGCTTGGAAATATCAATCTGGATACACAGGTACTTGATCCTCTCAGGCGGCAGCAACTGGCCGGTACAGTCAGTGTAAGTCATTTGCAGCTTTATGGAATTGCTCCGTTGGTTGATGCATTGCACAGCACGAAAGGGCAAATTGATATGAATGGTCGTCTTGCCGGGACACTCAGTGCGCCGTTGTTTTACGGGAAGATCACTCTCAAAGATGGTGAAGTTGATACTGAAACTGAGATGGTCAGTCTTAAACAGATCAATGGAAGTGTCATTATTGAGGGTGACAGCGCTGAGCTGAATGCCAATATGCTGGCTGGCAAGGGAAAAGTGACACTATCCGGTCATTCGGACTGGCCGGCAGGACAATTTTCCGGTGTGTTACGACTGAACGGAAGGGATGTTGAACTCGCTTTCGCTGGTTATGGGAATGGCCGGTTCGATTCTGATTTGCAGCTGCAGTTTGATGCGGAAAAAGTGGCACTGGATGGCGACATCCGGGTGCCTTGGGCCCGGATTGACGTAAAGGAATTGCCTGAGAGCGGGGTAGAGCTGTCAGATGATGTGCATATTGTCCGGCCATTGCAGCAGCAGGCTGCAAAGGTGCCTTTTCCATACTTTATGGATCTGAAACTGGCGCTCGGAGCGGATGTCAGGCTTAATGCCATGGGGTTGAAAACGGCGTTGGCTGGTGGACTGCATTTCCGACAAAAGCCGGGTCAGGTGATGCTGACGCAAGGTGAAATAAGATTAGTTGACGGGCGATTTAAGGCCTATGGTCAGAATCTGGTGATTCGTAGTGGCAAGCTGATGTTTAACGGCGATATTGCAACACCATATGTCATGGCGGAGGCCATCCGCGATCCGGCAACGATGGAGGATAGTAGTGTGACGGTCGGGGTGAAAATTAATGCGCCGATCAATGCTATCAGTGCACAGGTTTTCTCTGAACCTGAACTTCCTGATACCGATAAACTTTCTTATTTGCTGCGTGGGCGAAGTTCAACAGCAACAACTAATGGTTCGACTGAAGAAGCGATGGCCGCGATGATGATTGGTGCCGGCTTAGGCCAGACAAACGGAGTGGTTTCAGATGTTGCGTCGACGTTTGGTCTGAAGGATGCAGCTTTTGACACCAGTGGTAGCGGTACAGATACTAAAGTGAATCTTTCAGCCTATCTGCTGAAAGATCTGCAGCTGCAATATGGTGTTGGCGTATACAGTGCAGTGAGTGAGGTTAAGGTTCGTTATTTCCTGTTGCCTCAGCTTTATCTGCAGGCTGTGAGTAGCCTGAGTCAGGCGGTAGATCTCTTCTATAAGTTTGAATTCTGAGATATCAGGAGAACCGCTCTCTTTGCCGACAGAGTCATGGCGGGAGCGGTTTACTCTGGTGTTGTATCCTGCTGTTCCAACAATCGTGTAAATTCGTTCGGTGGTATGGGCTTACTGCGCAGGTATCCTTGAAACAGGTCGCATTCCAGCTTTTGAAGCATGCACAGCTGTTCATCGGTCTCAACTCCTTCTGCTATTACCTGAAAGCCTAAGACCTTCGCCAGATTGACAATACAGGAGACCAGCGCCTGATCCCGTTCATCATCTGCCAGACGGTTGATAAAGGAACGATCAAGTTTTACTTCATTCACCGGTAATGATTTAAGATAGGCAAGCGATGAATAGCCGGTGCCAAAATCATCAATCGATAATCTGATCCCAAGCTGACGCAATCTCTGCATTTTATCAATGGTATCTTGCAGATTCTCAAGAATAACTGATTCGGTGATTTCCAGCATGAGATGTTCAGCTGGCATTTGGGAACTTTCGAGTAACCATTCAATTTGGGTCACAAAGTCGAGGCAATGGAACTGCCGGGCGCTGACGTTGACCGATAGACTGGCTAAAAGCAGATTATTATCCTGCCAGTACACAAACTGCTCGCAAGCCTGTCTAAGCACCCACCAGCCAATATCATTGATAAGGCTGGTCTCTTCTGCTACCGGAATAAAGTGGCCTGGCGGGATCAGTTTTCCCTGATGCTCCCAACGGATTAATGCTTCGGCCCCAATCAGGCGGTTACTACCGGTTTCGTATTGAGGCTGGTAATGTAGTCGGAATTCATTGGCAGAAAAAGCGTTACGCAGTTTGATGTTCAGTTCCAGCCGGTTTCTGATTTCATCCGCCATTGCTTCGGTGAAGAAGGCGAATTGGCCCCGGTTATTCTGTTTGGCTGTGTGTGAAGCCGTTTCAACCTGTTTTAGTAGTTCCAGCGGTTCCGGATCACTACTGAAAAATGTGATGCCCAGTGTACAGGTCACATGTAATGAAATTCCGTTAAGAATGTAAGGTGTTTGGCAAATGCCTAACACCTGACTAGCAATAAATTCCCCGTGTATCCGGGCTGTAACATCATTTTGACCGACAGAAGACGCAACAATAATTAACTGGTCAGAAGACAGCCGCGCGAGTGTGTATTTCGGAAATTGCTGCTGCAGACGCTGCACCATTTTGATAAGTAACAGGTCGCCATAGGCGTGACCGAGCGAGTCATTGATATTTTTGAAGTTGTCCACATCGATCAAGAATACGCCATTGATCTCGTTTCTCTGCCGGGTGTTTTCAGCGATAGCAGCCAGTTTTTCCAGTAACGCCCGGCGGTTAGGCAGTCCGGTGAGGTCATCGGTATAGGCTAAACGTTCAATTTGTGCTTCGGTACTGCGTTGTTCAGCGAGGTCCTGAAAGGCACAGACATAATGGCGTACAATACCGTATTCCATAATGGCATTGACACGAAGATTAACCGGGAAATAAAAGCCACTTTTGCGTACCAGCCGTTCTTCACCCTGCCAGTAGCCATCTTGTTCCAGCGCTTTCAACAGCGTATCAAAAAAATCATCGCCATAATAAGTTGGTCGCAGTACACGGAAATGTTTATCCAGCGCCTGTGTCTCATGATAGCCAGTGATATCGCAAAAAGCAGGATTAACCCGCTCAATGAGGCCATACTGGTTAATAACTATCATAGCCAGTTGGTGGTTGTCGAAGGCTGCTTCCGCTGTTTTCAGCTGACTTTTCAATAACTGGTGCTGCAGTTCCTGCTGGATTCGGATCTGTACCAATGAAAAAATCTGCATGATTTGAACCCAGTTTTCCGGCAGTTCGTCGAAGAACAAAAGAGTAACTCCGGCGAACTGGTTTTGCTGGTTCTTCAGTGCCAGCGCAAAACACCAATGTTCATTTTGCAGTAATTGATGCGGTAATGATTCTTTATCCCACACCATGTGACCTGTCTGTGTTAATTGGTGACGCAGGGTGGCATTGAATTCAAAAACCGGGGGCAAATAATCATGAACGGTTGGACACGGCTGCAAGTAGCCGGGCATTTCAGACGGTCTGGCGATAAGACAGCGGGTTGCGCCGGTCTGTTTCTGCAAAATCATCTGAATATCAGCAAAGAAATCAGCGCCCTGTAGTGCGGCGGTGCCTGTGTTGAACTGATGTAACCAGTCCGATGTGGTTAATGCAATGCGGTGTGAGTTATCAGAAGAAGTTTGCCCGGGTAAATCAGTCAGCGTCAGCAGATTGGCTGCAGTCTGAGAAAGCAGAAAAAGTTCAGGAGCAAATCCGTCTTGTATCTGCCGGTACTCCAGCGTCAGCACTCCGTTTAAGTGCCGGTCGATCCGGATCGCGGTATCCAGCCGGGCCAGCATATTGCTTTCTTTACAGTATGTCTGACTGCTGAGCAATGGTTGGTGATGAATGTCAGAGAAGCCTAGTTGTTGCCTGATGTCCAGTGCTCGTTGGTATCGTCTGTCGACGGTTTGCGGTGGTGGTAATGGCAGCTTTCCACTACTGTAAATTGGTATCAGAGTTTGCTGATGCAATTGCCAGACAATAAGACGGTCACAGGCTGAATAAAAACTGAGCGTTTCCAGTAATTTTTTGTTTCTTGCTGTGCCAGAAAGCCCCTGTATAGATTTTTCCAGCTCAATAACAGCTAACCCCTGAGAATTGTCGTTCGCAGACATAGCCTCTGCAAAGATGAGCCAGTGTTCTGAATCTGTAGGAGTAACATGAAGCTGCCAGCAAACATTCGTCAAATTTAGTGTGATAGTTTGAGGTTGCTTCTGTCTGAACAGAGAATAAAGACGCTGAACATGAGGTGCCGGCAATTGATCTGGCCAGAGAGAATCCGGTTGAGGCAATAGTGAAACTGGAGTAGGTGCCTGATTATTAGCCAGTTTTAGCTGATGAGTCACCTCATTCCACAGCAGAAAACAGCTACTGATATCAGCGTTGTTTTTTGCGGTTGGATTTTTTAAAAAATTCATATAAAACAATGTTCTGCGTAGATGGTATTAAGAATAGCTTAAAATTACAAAAGCACAACCCAGATGCACATAACATTGCATTCTAATTTAGAATTATCTAAAGTAATGGAATTTATAATCAGAGGAAGCAAGCATGACAAAAATAGTGATTATCGGCGGGGTTGCTGGTGGTGCGTCAGCAGCGGCACGGGCCCGCCGCCTGTCAGAAGATGCAGAAATTCTGATGCTGGAGCGGGGAGAATTCGTTTCATTTGCAAACTGCGGTCTGCCATATCATATCGGCGGAGACATCACGCAGCGGGAAGCATTATTACTCCAGACTCCACACAGCTTTAAAGCCCGTTTTAATGTTGAAGTGCGGGTTTTCTCTGAAGTTACTTCCATCGATCGTCAGCAAAAAAGGCTGACAGTGAAAAATGTGCTGACAGGTGAAGAGTATCAAGAGTCTTACGATAAATTATTGTTAAGTCCTGGTGCTGCTCCTATTCGTCCTCCGCTTCCTGGAATTGATAGCCCAAATGTTTTTGGTTTACGCAATATTCCGGATATGGATCGCATCATGGCGGCAATGACCATCAACAAACCTCAGCATGTTACGGTTGTAGGTGGTGGTTTTATTGGTCTGGAAATGGTGGAAGCGCTGCATCAGAAAGGGATCGCGGTGACCTTGCTGGAGCTGTCAAATCAGGTGATGGCACCAGTTGACCCTGAAATGGCGAATTTTGTGCATCAGGTATTGGTGCAACATAAAACCGATCTGCGTCTTAATACAGGCCTGACTGCCATTGCCGAACGATCTGTTGACCCATCCGAACCAGAAGCGACCGGTGATTATGCAATACATGCAGAAAACTCCAATCACCTTGAATTGACATTGAACAATGGTGAAAAACTGGCGACGGGTATGGTGATTCTGGCAATCGGTGTTAAACCGGAGACCATGCTGGCGTCTGCTGCCGGATTGGAATTGGGTCCTCGTGGTGGTATTAAAGTTGATGATGCTATGCGTACCAGTGATCCGGATATTTATGCGGTTGGTGATGCAGTTGAAACACCTGATTTTGTCACCGGGCAGCCTGCTCTGATCCCGCTTGCCGGGCCGGCCAACCGGCAGGGACGCATTGCTGCAGATAACATGCTGGGGCGCGATGAAAGATATCAGCGCACACAAGGCACTGCGATCTGCAAAGTGTTTGAGTTTGCGATTGCCAGCACCGGACATAGTGAGAAGAGCCTGAAACGGCTTGGCTTGCCCTATGAGAAAGTGTATGTGCATCCGGGTAACCATGCCGGTTACTATCCGGGGGCTTTCCCGGTCAGTTTGAAATTGATTTTTGATCCGCAGTCGGGTCAGATCCTGGGTGGACAGGCGTTCGGCAAAGAAGGCGTGGATAAACGCATTGATGTGCTGGCAGTGGCAATGCGGGCTGGTTTGAAAGTACAGGATCTGGAGCATCTGGAACTGACGTATGCACCGCCATTTGGTTCAGCGCGGGATGTTATCAATCAGGCGGGTATGGTGGCCACCAACATCATTAAAGGCGATGAACGGGTTTGCCATACCGCTGATATATTGAATATGACGGCAGATCAATTCTTGCTGGATGTGCGTAATCCGGGTGAGTTGACCAATATCGGAGCTATCTCCGGTGCGTGTAATATCCCGGTCGATCAGTTACGTAGCCGTCTGAACGAGTTGCCGAAAGATAAAGAAATTCTGATCACCTGTCAGGTCGGTTTGCGTGGACATGTTGCGTATCGTCTGCTGGCAAATAATGGTTTCAAGGCGCGTAATTTGTCAGGTGGTTTCAAAACCTTCCAGATGACGACTAAGCAGTTTTAATTCACGCAATTTTAATCAGAGTGGCATGATAAAGGGCAGCTATTGGAGCTGCTCTTTTATTATGAAAATATCATTCGTATTTAAGATATAAAAAAGCATCCGGACGAATCCGGATGCCTGACTTATGGACACTGGAGAGAAAATTTAAATCAGTTCTTTGATGATAATTTTCAGCAAAGCCATGCCTTCGTCGATGATTTCCATCTCGGTGGTTAGTGGCGGCAGGAAACGGATCACGTTAGCGCGAGTACCGCAAGAAAGCAGGATCAAACCTTTTTCAGCTGCTTTGGCACAAATAGCTTTGGTCAGTTCTGGGTTTGGTTTCTGAATATCGTTGTCTTTAACCAGTTCTAGCGCAATCATGGCGCCCAGATTACGGATATCGCCAACGATAGCCGGGAACTCTTCTTTGATATCACGCAGGTGGTTCACCATGCGTTCACCAATCGCCAGAGCACGGTCGCACAATTTTTCTTCTTCGATCACATCAAATACTGCCAGACCGGCAGTGGTGCCCAGCGGTGAGCCGGCATAGGTGCCACCCAGACCGCCTGGTTGTGGCGCATCCATGATCTCAGCTTTACCTACGACGGCTGAAATCGGGAAGCCACCGCCCAGACCTTTGGCCATGGTAACCAGATCCGCTTCAATACCGGCATATTCGTGCGCAAACATGCGGCCGGTGCGGGCGAAACCAGTCTGAATTTCGTCACAGATCAGCATGATGCCTTTCTGATCACACAGCTCGCGCAGTTTTTTCAGGAACGATGCAGGAGCTGGATTGAAACCACCTTCACCTTGCACACATTCAACGATAATGGCTGCGACACGGTTTGGGTCGATATCGCATTTAAACAGCTGGTTTAATGCCTCGAAGCTGTCATCTTCAGTGATATTGAGTAGGGCATTTGGGTAAGGTACATGATATAGCTCTGCCGGGAAGGGGCCGAAACCGGCTTTATAGGGTTGTACTTTACCGGTCAGACCAACGGTCAGCAGGGTACGGCCGTGGAAACCGCCATTAAAGGCAATCACACCGCTACGACCTGTGTAAGAACGGGCAATTTTGACTGCGTTCTCAACGGCCTCAGCACCGGTGGTCACAAACATCGCTTTTTTCGGCGTATTACCCGGAACGGCCTTAACCAGTTTTTCTGCCAGTTTTACCGCTGATTCATACGGGGTGATTGTCATACAGGTATGGCTGAAGTTATCCAACTGAGCTTTAACCGCAGAGATAACCTTCGGATGGCAGTGGCCGGTGTTAACCACTGCGATGCCAGCTCCGAAGTCGATATAGCGTTTACCTTCTACGTCCCACAATTCGGCGTTTTTCGCTTTAGCGATATAGATCCCGTAGGCATTGCCTTCACCACGAGCAAAAGCAGCTTGTTTACGTTGTTGCAGTTCAGCGTTATTCATTTGTGACTCCTTCAAATATGCAGTCAAATTCCGTTCAGACTTATTTCAGACCGCCCATACAGAGGTACTTAATTTCAGTAAATTCTTCGATGCCGTATTTAGAACCTTCACGCCCTAAACCAGACTCTTTCACTCCACCGAACGGAGCGACTTCACTGGAAATACCGCCTTCGTTGATACCGACCATGCCATATTCCAGTGCTTCTGATACCCGCCAAATCCGGCTGATATCCTGACTGTAGAAATAGGCCGCCAGCCCGAACGGGGTATCGTTTGCCATTGCAACGGCTTCAGCTTCGGTATAGAAACGATAAAGCGGCGCAACTGGGCCAAAAATTTCAGAGTGGAAAATTTTCATATCGCTGGTGACTTCTTTCAGCACGGTCGGCTGGTAGAAGTTATCACCCGTCGGATAAATGGAACCGCCGGTCAGTAGTTTGGCGCCACGGGTCACAGCGTCAGAAACCAGATGCTGTACTTTATGTACGGCAGCTTGATTGATCAGTGGACCAACAGTTGAGCCCGGTTCTGTACCTAGACCAATTTTCAGCTTTTTAACTGCTGTAACCAGTTTTTCTGCGAACTGATCGTAGATGCCATCCTGCACCAGAATGCGGTTTGCACAGATGCAGGTTTGTCCGGCATTACGGAATTTCGACACCATCAGACCTGTAATTGCTGCATCAATATCAGCATCGTCAAATACAATAAATGGTGCGTTGCCGCCCAGTTCCAGCCCCAGTTTTTTCACTGTTGCAGCGCATTGGCTCATCAATTGCTTACCCACCGGAGTTGAACCGGTGAAAGTGAGCTTACGAACACGGCTGTCACCGCAAAAAACCTGACCGATTTCAGCCGCTTTACGGCTGGTAATGACTTGGAATACATCGTCAGGAATGCCTGCCTGATGGGCAAGTGTGACCAGAGCCAGTGCGGAGAGTGGTGTTTCATCAGAAGGTTTCACCACGATTGTGCAGCCTGCACCAAGAGCGGGCGCCACTTTGCGTGTGATCATGGCATTCGGGAAGTTCCATGGGGTGATAGCAGCGACCACACCAATACCTTGTTTAATGGTGAGAATGCGACGGTCGCTACTGGCAGCAGGGATGATATCGCCATAAACACGTTTGGTTTCTTCGGCAAACCACTCAATATAGGCGGCGCCATAAGCTACTTCGCCTTTTGCTTCCGCCAGCGGTTTACCTTGCTCCAGTGACATCAGCAGCGCTAGCGCGTCCTGATTTTCCATGACCAGCTCAAACCAGCGGCGCAGAAGTGATGCTCTTTTTTTCGCAGGAAGTGCCTGCCAGGCAGGGAGTGCGGCACTTGCGCGATCAATAGCAGCCAGAGCATCACCTGCGGGCTGATTTGGTAATGTGGCAATGACTTCGCCTGTCGCCGGATTGGTAACAGAGAAAGTAGCGCAGACTTTTGACGTCATCCATTGCGATGCCTGCCACTGACAAAACGGCAGCAGTAATGGATCAATTGATGGATAGCACATACAGAACTCCGAGGACAGTAGCGCCCGGTTAGTATTGGGCGGATGTATTCATACTAACTGGTTCAACCGTTGCATAAATGACTGACAATCAACTCTTACATTGAGGTAAACAAAACTATGGATTCAGTTTCGTTGATTGAACTGGGGCAGGTGGGGGACTATGAAATCCGTTTGCTGAAAGTGTTCAAGTCAGTAGTGGAGTGTGGTGGTTTTTCTGCTGCCGAGACGGTACTGAACATTAGCCGTTCGACAATCAGTGTGCATATGGCGAATCTGGAGCATCGCCTGAAGATAAAGCTGTGCAGTCGTGGCCGTTCGGGTTTTTCGCTGACAGAGGAAGGCTCGATCATTTATGAGTCAGCCCGCCGTTTGTTTTCACAGCTCGAAGATTTTCGTTCAACCGTGAATGCATTGCATGTGCAGCTTTCCGGGGAACTGAAACTGATTGCCAGTGACACGATCAGCCTCGATGAACGTTGTTGTTTCCCGCAGGTATTGAGCGAGTTTTGTGAGAAAGCGCCAGATGTATACCTGCAGTTTGAAACCGCACCGATGAGTGATATTGAGCGGATGATCCTCAATGGTGAAGCGGATGTCGGCTTTATTCCTTACCACCGTAAGCTGGATGGTTTGATTTATCATTCGCTCTATGAGGAAACCTGTTATCTCTATTGCAGTGATCGGCATCCGCTATTTAATGTAGCTGAGGAGGATGAAATACGTCAGGGATTAGTCAATAGTCGTTCTGTTCAGGCCGGTATTCAGAGTAACCCGGATGTTGCCATTCAGATGGTTGGTTTAAAGAAAGCAGCAACCGCGTATTACTACGAAACCCGTGCGACGATGATTTTGTCCGGGGTATATGTAGGCTTCCTGCCGGAACATTATGCTGCCCGTTTTGTTGATGATGGCCGCTTACGCAAGCTGTTACCTCATGAACGTTGCTATAAGCTGGGTATCGCCGCTATTACCCACCAGTTCAGCCGCCTGAATAAGCCAAGGGATTTTTTCATGCGCCTGCTGCAAAACCAGATCATCCGTTAAGCCTGATAAAAAAAGCGCCGCAGAGCGGCGCAACAGGTGGAACTTGCAGATTGAACTCTTTCTTAATGAACGGCAGTACGCATTTTTTCAGAGCGGCCGCGCAACCATTCCAGTGTCAGTAGCATCACAACAGAAATCAGAATCAGCACAGTGGCTGCGGCTGCAATTGCCGGGCTGATGTTTTCTCTGATCCCGCTGAACATCACGCGGGGTAAGGTGGCCTGATCTGGGCCTGCCAGATATAGCGTTACGACAACCTCATCAAAACTGGTGGCAAACGCGAACAGTGCGCCGGAGATCATGCCTGGCCCAATCAGCGGCAACGTGATTTTGAAAAACGTCAACATCGGGTCAGCACCTAAACTGGCCGCTGCACGGCTTAAGTTTTTGTTATACCCCTGTAAAGTGGCGGTCACAGTGATAATCACAAACGGAATACCTAATACCGCATGCACCATGATCAGTGAGAAATAGCTGTTTGCCAGACCAAGCGGTGCAAAGAACAGATAAGATGACACCCCGACAATCACCACCGGTACGACCATTGGTGAAATCAGAATGCTGGTCAGCAGTGCTTTACCTTTGAATTCGGTGCGGGTCAGACCGATAGAGGCCAGCGTACCGAAAATCATCGCCACCAGTGTAGCCGCTGGCGAAACAATCATGCTGTTGCCCAGCGCGCGCATCCATTCCGGCGAGGTGAAGAAGGTTTCATACCAGCGCAGAGACCAGCCTTGCAACGGGTAGACCAGAAATGCCCCGCCGTTAAAAGAGAGCGGGATCATGATCAGAACAGGCAACATCAGGAACAACAGCACCAGTCCGCAGATACTGCGATGAGACCAATACCAGATTCGTTCAAAGTTGGAAGCGTAGGGTCTTAACATAATGTCATCCTTTTCCTGTTAACCCAGACGTAAGCGGTTTGCACCGACCAGCCAGCTGTAAACCACATACAGAACCAGCGTTGCCAGCAGCAATAATCCGCCCAGCGAGGTCGCCATACCCCAGTTGATAGTGCCGTTGGTATAGAAAGCCACAAAGTAACTCACCATTTGATCGTTCGGGCTACCCAGCAGTGCCGGGGTGATGTAGTAACCGATCGACAGGATGAAGACCAGCAGGCAACCGGCGCCGATACCGGCATAAGTTTGTGGCAGATACACCAGCCAGAAGCTGATCATCGGTGGGCAACCCAGCGAAATTGCAGCTCGCTGATAGCTGGCCGGAATGTTTTTCATCACGCTATACAGTGGCAGGATCATAAATGGCAGCATAATATGCACCATCGCGACATAGACACCGAAGCGGTTAAATACCAGCTGGAGCGGTGAGTCGATTAATCCGATATGTTCCAGAAGGCTGTTAACTAAACCATTGTTCTGCAGCAGAACAATCCAGGCCGCGACACGCACGAGTACAGAGGTCCAGAATGGCAGCAGGACGCAAATCATTAGCAGATTGGCTGCACGTTCCGGCAATGTTGCCAGCAGATAAGCGAGAGGATAAGCCAGCAGCAGACAAACGGCAGTAATCACCAGACTCATCCAGAAGGTACGCGCAAAGACGTTCTGATAAATCGCCTGATCATCAGAAACTTTAACAATGTTTCCCGCTTCATCTTTTTTCAAATCCAGCGATGACAGTAGGTAATTTGCAGTATAAGGCGAGCTGTTGCGGTAAATGGCCTGCCAGTATTTGGCATCGCCCCAGCGGGCATCCAGTTCAGTAAACGCCTGCTGGTATGAGGCCGGTGTCGGATCAAACGGCAGCGCGTCAGCGGTGTTGTTCAGTAAACTGCGGTAGCCGGAAATTTCACTGTTCAGTCGTTTACCCAGATTACCGAGAGAATCATTGTTGTTGGCCGCTTCAATATCGGCTGCCAGTGCTTTATAGACCTCTTCCGGAGGCAGATTTTTTCCATCCCATTGAGCCATTGCGGTGACAGTCGTTGGTAATAAAGCTGAAACCTCCGGGTTATCGACGCTTTTCTTCAGCATCACCACGAGTGGCACTAAAAAGACAACAATCAGGAAAATGATGAGTGGCAGGATCAATCCCAGTGATTTCAGTCGGTTGATCCGCTCTGCCCGGTGTAATTTAGCCTTCAGGGATTCGGTATCCGCAGGCTGGGGTAGGGTGTCTGTAATGGTCGTTGACAGCATAATGGTATTCCTGACAGACGGCTCTCAGGCCTGATTCATTCCGTTGATTTACTGGTGGAGTTGCTTCGGGCACTGGCGTACCCGAAGCAAAGGCGGATTATTTCGCTGCCCAGGCGTTGAAGCGGCGTTCCAGTTCTTCGCCGTGGTCTAACCAGAAGGCTGGGTCAACCGCAACCGCCATTTTCAGGTTTTCAGGTGAAGAGGGCAGAGTTGACGCCAGAGAGGGTTCAATCTTTCCTGCGGCATTTTTCGTGGTTGGGCCGTAAGGGATCTGTTTGGCGTATTCAATCTGGCTTTCTGGTTTAACAGTAGAAGCGATGAACTTCATAGCCAGATCTTTCTTCGGAGTACCTTTTGGTACAACCCAGTATTCCACTTCATACAGGCCGCCATTCCAGGCAATACTCAGATTTTTGTTGCCTTCCTTCTGTGCATTGGAGATACGACCGTTGAAAGCAGAAGTCATGACCACATCACCGGAGATCAAATACTGAGGTGCCTGTGCGCCCGCTTCCCACCATTGAATATTTGGCTTCAGCTCATCCAGTTTTTTGAACGCACGATCCACACCCGCTGGTGTTGCCAGCACGGCATAAACATCTTTCTGTGCTACACCATCTGCCAGCAGCGCGGCTTCCAGTGCATATTTTGCAGTTTTACGCAGGCCACGTTTGCCTGGGAATTTTTTCACATCCCAGAAATCAGCCCATGAAGTTGGAGCTGCTTTCAGCTTGCTTGAGTCGTAGGCGATGACTGTTGAGTAAACGAACATACCCACGCCGCATTTAGTCGCTGCACCTGGAATGAAGTCACCTTTTGAGCCGATAACTTTGTAATCCAGTTTCTCAAAGAAACCTTCGTCACAACCACGGGCGACTTCAGACGATTCTACTTCCACCACATCCCAGGAGACACTGTTGGTTTCGACCATCGCTTTCAGCTTGGCCATTTCACCGTTATATTCGCCAGCAACGACTTTGGTACCGGTCGCTTTGGTAAATGGCTCGTAATAAGCTTTAACCTGTGCTTCCTTGTTTGCACCACCAAAAGAAATTACTGACAGTTCATCCGCTTGTGCCGCAAAACAGGAGCCGGCAGTCAACAGCGCTAATAAAGTACGAGTTGCTTTCATCGATATCATCCTTGTTTAGTTATAGGTGGAGCATTAATCCAGCATATCGAGGGCGCGGACATGATCCTTCTGCCACCCGATAGAAAGCTCATCGCCAATTTTGATCGATAGATCGAACTGGCTGACCGGCATCTTTACAATAAAATCGGAGCTGCCGCAGGTATCAATACACAGACGGATGTGATCGCCTAAGTAAATGAATTCTTTAACCTGTCCCTGAACGATGTTATCGCAGCCATGGCTTGGTGAGCCCAGCAAGATACGTTCCGGACGAATCGACAATGTTGTTTTTTCACCCGGCCCCGCTACATTGACTGGCAGAGCCTTGAGCAGAGAACCGTCTGGCATGCGCACCAGGCAGTAACCCTGATCTACACACTCCACAACACCCTGCAGGCGGTTGTTTTCACCAATAAACTGCGCAACGAAGGCGTTCTTGGGTTCTTCGTACAACGTTTTTGGGCTGTCGATTTGTTGGATTTCACCTTTATGGAACACTGCCACGCGATCAGACATAGTCAACGCTTCAGATTGGTCATGTGTTACATAAACGATAGTCAGGCCAAATTTTTCATGCAAATGTTTGATTTCCATCTGCATGTGTTCACGCAGCTGTTTATCCAGAGCGCCTAATGGTTCATCCATCAGTACCAGTTTAGGTTCGAACACCAGCGCTCGGGCAAGCGCAACACGCTGTTGCTGACCACCAGAAAGCTGAGCCGGATAGCGATGTCCCAGACTATCCATCTTGATCATCGCCAGTGCTTCCTGCACTTTTTCCTTGATATCTGTTTTTGACAGACGGCGGACAAACAGAGGAAACGCGACGTTTTCAGCCACCGTCATATGCGGGAATAACGCGTAGTTCTGAAACACCATTCCGATATCGCGCTTATGCGGTGGCTGGTTGTTCAGCAATTTTCCGCCCAATGTAATTTCACCGCTGGTTGCTGTTTCAAACCCGGCCAGCATCATCAGGCTGGTGGTTTTGCCTGAACCACTTGGTCCCAATAG
>SSEX01000071.1 GCA_008015085.1 Tolumonas sp.
GGATCTGGAGAAACACAAGTCGCCGCTATGACCGCCTTACAATTCATTGAGCATGGTGGTCAAGTCGTACTGATGGCACCGACTGAGCTGCTGGCGGAACAACACGCCAATAATTTCAGCAACTGGCTGACCCCGCTCGGCATCGAAACTGGCTGGCTGGCCGGAAAAGTCAAAGGCAAGGCGCGTGAAGCACAGCTGGCAGCCATTCGTTCCGGTCAGGTGAAAATGATTGTCGGTACCCACGCGGTGTTTCAGGAGCAGGTCGAGTTTCAGCATCTGCTGCTGGTGATTGTCGATGAACAGCACCGGTTTGGTGTCCACCAGCGACTCGCGCTGCGTGAAAAAGGCGCACAGGATGGCGTCTATCCGCACCAGCTGTTCATGACCGCGACGCCAATCCCACGCACACTGGCGATGACTGTCTATGCCGACCTCGATACTTCCATCATTGATGAACTGCCACCGGGCAGAACCCCCATCACCACGGTTGCGCTACCGGATAGCCGTCGTGAAACCGTGATTGAGCGGGTACGTCAGGCCTGTCTGGAAGGGCGTCAGGCGTATTGGGTCTGCACGCTGATCGAAGAATCGGAAGTGCTGGAGTGTCAGGCTGCCGAAAATACCGCAGAAGAACTGCAGCAACTGCTGCCCGAACTGCACATCGGTCTGGTACATGGCCGCATGAAACCGGCCGAGAAACAGCGGGTGATGCAGGAATTCAAAGAAGGCATTCTGCATCTGCTGGTCGCGACGACCGTGATTGAGGTCGGTGTGGATGTACCCAATGCCAGTCTAATGATCATCGAAAACCCGGAACGGCTCGGTCTGGCACAATTGCACCAGTTACGCGGGCGTGTCGGCCGGGGCGCGATCGCCTCACACTGCGTGCTGCTTTATCACGCGCCGCTCTCTAAAACTGCGCAGCAACGTCTCGGCGTCTTACGCGACAGTAATGACGGTTTTGTCATCGCACAGAAAGATCTGGAGCTGCGCGGCCCCGGTGAAATGCTCGGCGCTAAACAGACAGGTCTCGCCGATCTGAAAATCGCCGATCTGGTGCGCGATCAGGCGTTGATCCCGCAAGTGCAGCAGCTGGCACAACGGATCTTCCAGCAATATCCGGCTTGTGTCACACCCCTGATCCGCCGCTGGTTTGGTGAGCGCGATGAATATTCTCAAGCCTGATGTCATCCGTTACACTGGAAGGTAAATTTGCCTTAATTGTGTGTTCTAAATGGCTTTTTTCATGCATCGCGCCTTCCGTTGGTTTCTCTGGACAATTCTGATCCTCGTTGCCGTTATCTGGTTGACGCTGGGTTTATTAAAGCCGGAACATTTAAAGGGCCCTTTTGTTGCCTGGGTACAGCAACAGACCGGATTACCGCTGGAAATTGGTAAACTCAATTACAATCCGCTCTACCCGAATGTCGTGCTGGCAGAAAATGTCACGCTCGGGCCGGACATTAAAGTCGGCAAAATCTATCTGGAAATTGCGGATGGTTCATGGTGGCAACGTCAGTTACATATTGCCCATCTCGACATCATCAGCCCGCAAATCAAATGGCAGCCGGGTCTGACTCTGCCGCAGCCACTCCGGCAGTTACAGATTGATGAGCTGAATATCGACAAACTCAAACTCAGCTGGACAACAGGCGACGCGGATGGTGTCAGCCTGCATCTGACCAACTGGCAACCTATCCGCGATGGTGATATCAATGCGCTGGCAGATGTGAATTTCGATCTGCGTTTCGGACAGTTGCAGAATCAGTCGCTGCACATCGGCAAAAGCCGTCTGCAGGGCTCACTGGTGGACCAGATCCTTACACTGAATGACCTGCAAAGTGATATTTTTCATGGCGGACTCTCTGCCCGGCTAAGCTGGGATCTTCGTAAAAATCAGATCAATTTTCAGGAACTGGCATTAGCTAACTGGCAGCTGGATCTGCAAACTCTGCCTGCACTCCCCTCCTCATTGCCGGAAATCATCGCCAATGAAGCCACGCTGGAAAATGTCAGCGCGATAGATCTCTCCAAGCGGTTTGCGCTCAATCAGGCTAATGGCACGCTGGAAAAACTACAATGGAAACCCGGAAAACTGCCCACCTTTGAATATCAGGGCAAACTGGGCGAATTCACCAGTGGTTTATTCCAGCTTGCCAATATGGAAGGTGAAGGTCGCCTGCGGGCACAGGACTGGCGCATCCAACTCAAAGGCGAAGCCTATGCCGGTCAGTTCTCTACCGATCTTGAAGGCAAGCGTGAACCTGCAACGCTCACCATCAACGAATTGCAGCTTTCTGATATGCAACCAGAACTCCACCCCGGCTGGCAGGAAACACTGAAAGCTCAGCCATTCCAACAGATCGATCTGCGACGGCTGGATGTCAGTCATCTGTCGGTGATTTCCTTTGATGACAGCGTGCCGCTTACCCTGAAATGGCTGGATCTATTCCTCACCGATCTGCGCTGGACACCGCAAGGGCTGCAAAGCAACAATCATAAATCCCGGCTGGAAGGTGGCTGGCTGGAGCTGGTCTGGCAAACCATGGTGAGCCGTAAAGCAGAATTTCAGGCAGAACTCGCCGACCATAAAATCACGCTCGACCATTTCAATGCCCAGCTGGAGGAGTCTGATTTCAAACTCAGCGGCCAATACGGGCTGACAGCCGATATACCTCATCAGCTCAAGCTAACGCTGAAACAATTCGATCTGGAGCAGCTCAGCGATATGCTCGGTCCGCGCTATCCGTTTGCCGGAAAATCCGACCTGACACTGGAGCTGCAGACAACCGGGGACGACCTGGCAACCGCACGACAAAACCTGCAGGGAACCGCTACGCTGGCAGTTACGGATCTGTTTGTCGATGGCCTGAATCTGGATGCCTATCTGGATGGATTACTGATCCCGAATGCACCAGAACCACAGAGTTTTGAACAGCTTATCGGTAAGCTACGCGGTGGTGATACCGCCTTTAATCATGCTCATATTCAGCTGAAAGCCGATAAGCAAAACCTCGATTTTTCCGGTTCAGCCTTTGAATCAATCACACATCTGATAGGTGTCAAACAAGGCTTTGACCTGGCTAAACAGCAATGGCAATTACAACTTGGTTTGCTGAATGACCGCAATCAGCCTGAACTGCTGGGAACTCTCAGCGGCGATCTGGCTACGCCGACCCTGCGCTTCCGTTTACCAGGAAAAGCATCGGCAAATTGGCCCACCCAGCCGATCCACTACCCTCCACAGGGACATCAAGGGCCACTGCGCGAATGAATGCATTTGATGTAGCCAGCGCAGGTGATGCCGGACAGCTGATCTACTGGTTGCGTCACGGTGAACAACTGCTTGAGGTCAGGGAAGATCAACAGTTTCGCTGGTTATTGCTCGACGGTATTGTGCAATCGGTCTTGCCCCGCGCCCTGCCCAGTGAGATTTGCTTGCCTCATCAGCGGATTTTACAAGCATTGATGCCTGCACAAGCCCGTCAGGTATTACATCTCGGTCTGGGTGGCGGCGATATGCTTCGCTGGCTGCATCACCGCTACCCGGATGTGCAGCAAACAGCTGTAGACCTTAATGCGGCAATTCTCGAGATATACCAGCAATTCTTCCGGCAGGAGGAACGTCCGCAGCTCTACTGCCAAGATGCCTTTGTCTGGATCAAACAAGCTCCCATTCAATACGATCTGATTCTGGTTGATCTATTTTGTGACGATGGCAGCCCCGCGCCCCTGTTCCAGCCAGCAACCTATCAGGCATTGCAGCAGTGTCTGGCTGAAAACGGGAAAGTGATCGTAAATCTCCTGCCCCGTACAGAACAGGAGTGGCAACAGGTACACCACTTACTGAGTTGCTGTGGTGAAGTTCGCAGTTTGCGGGTCGCCAACTACCGAAATTATCTGATTTGGAGTGAACCTAAACCTGAAGCCAGAAAGTGACCGGCCCGTCATTGACCAGACTCACTTTCATATCAGCTGCAAACTGACCACTCGCTACCGGGATCTGTTTTTCCACGATTTGGGCCATAAACCGCTCATACAACGCTTCTGCGAGCACCGGATCAGCATTGCGTTCCGCGAAACTGGCGCGCATGCCCTTGCGGGTATCTGCCGCCAGCGTGAACTGCGAAACCACCAGAACACTACCACCGACTTGCTGCACATTCAGATTCATCTTGCCATCCTCGTCACCAAACACCCGGTAACCAGCAACACGGTGCGCCAGCTTGTCCGCTTTAGCGACATCATCGTCCCGCTCCACTCCCAGCAACACCAGCAAACCCATGCCAATCTCGCCGGTTATTTCCCCTTCCACCACAACACGGGCTTCACTGACCCGCTGGATTAACGCAATCATTCTGTAGTCTCTTTTGCATCATTGATGCATTAGCTTAACGGATTTTTCGCAAATAAAAAAAAGCGGCGAGAGGAGACTTCCCGCCGCTAAAGGTCCGCTTATTAAAGCGTTTCTACAAAGGAACTCGGTTGTGAGCCGGATGCTGGTGTGAATGCCAGTCATCGCAAGCAGGAATAGTGTGACTCGCATGACGGGTCAGGTATAACAACACTGAACTCCCGAGCAATAACACCATTCCCAGCCCTGAAATTGAGGTGATGCCGATACCCACCAGCAATGCTGAGCTAAAAGAGGCAGTCAGCATCTGGCCTGCCCCCGCTAACGCGGTCGCAGTGCCGGCAGTACGTTTATACGGTTCCAGCAAGCTGGACAGTGCATTCGGAAATGCCATGCCGTTACCAAAAGAGAACAAAGCGAGCCCGGCCATCATCAGCAGCGCAGTATGCGGTAATAACAGCATGCTGAGTCCTGACACAAATTGCAGGGCAGCAGCAGCCTGCAACACACTTTCTTTTGAAAAATAGTGGCGGGTTTTACTGGCCAGCACACCACCCAACACCAGGGCAATCGCAGGAAACAGCGTCCAGCGGCCATATACATCGGCACTTATGCCGACCTGAACCTGCATGATGAAAGGCATGACAGAGATAGAGAAAATGTTCAGCGCATACTGGATCCAGACCACACCGGAATAGCAGCGAAAGTGGTCGCTTTTCAGCAGCTGCCAGTACTGATGGATAAAATCAGCGGCATGCGCCCGATCATTAGCCGGTTCGGCGACGTGAGTTTCTTCAAAACGATAGAACAGCAACACCCACAACAAGCCCAGATAACCCGCCATGGTGAAAAAGATACTGACCCAGCCAAAATGAGTAGTCAGGAAACCGCCAGCCAGCGGAGTAATGGTTGGCACAAAAGCCATGACGATACCAAAATACGCCATCGCCTGACGCAGATGCGCGCCCTCATAGCGATCACGCAGTGATACGCGGGCAATCACAGAGGCACAACCAGCGCCGACGCCTTGCAGGACACGGCCAATAATGATCAGCGCAGCGCTGTGCGAAGCAAACAGGCTGAGCAGAATACCGACAACTGCAACCATTAACCCGGATAACAACACTGGACGGCGGCCGTAGATGTCAGACAGCGGACCATAAAACAGCTGGGATGGACCAAAACCGAGCAGATAGGCAGAAACCAGCCATTGTGTCATTTGCGTAGAAATCTGCAGATCCTGATGCATTTCAGGTAGCGCTGGCAGCAGCAAACTCATACCGGTCTGACCAACCGCAATCAGCAAACAGGAGTAAATCACGGGGATCCATTTTTCCTGACGACTTAATTCTTTGCTGCCGGTGTTCTGCGGTTGTTGAATGACGGGGCTATCTTTATAGTATGCGCCATTCTGACTGTCACTGCTCATGATTGTTCTCTGTTTTATAGCGGGAATACCTTGCCCGAACCATGAATATTCAGATTTCATGGTGAAAAACTCTGCGAACGATAAGTTCTGCGGTGTTTTTTATAATTATCGGGAATAAATCGGAAAACTGTCTAATGACTAATTTTCATAGCCAGTGATAAGAAAAACTTGTCACCAGTTTTGGCGTAATTTATGCATTGCACGAGTGAGTCCATCTGGAAAGCCGATGGTGTAAGCATTTGCGTTTCAAGGGGTTAATGTGAACGTTCGTTTTCTGGAAACTTTTTTGTGGGTTGCGCGCCTGAACAGCTTTCGTCTGACTGCGGAAAAATTGTTCACCACTCAGGCCTCCATCTCCAACCGTATCGCCGCGTTAGAAGAAGAACTCGACGTTAAGTTGTTTGTCCGTGATACCAAAGGTGTCCGGTTAACCCCGGATGGCGAACGCGTACTGGAATATGCCGAGCAGATCGTCGGTAAAGCCCATGCCTGGCGTAGGTCGCTCGGCCAGGCCAACGGCTATGAAGGGAAAGTGCGTATCGGCGCGATCGACTCGGTGGTACATACCTGGTTTATCGAACTGCTTTCCTGGATCACCGACCATTACCCGCATCTGGAAGTGGAAATCACGGTGGATAGCGCCCGCGGGCTGGCAAACCAGCTGCAAAAAGGCTATCTCGATATCGCTTTTCAGGCTGATTTGATCCGTCTGGAATCCATCCGCAATCTGGAACTGGCACGTTACCCGATGCGCTGGATTGTGGCCGCCAACTCGCCGTATAACCGCCAGTTTTCCTCGCTGCAGGAACTGGCCAAAGAACGGCTAATCACCTTTGTTGCCAATTCCCGCCCGCATCAGGACATACTCAGTCTGCTTCACGTCAACGGCATCACCTCGCCCCGCGTCAGCTGCGTAAACTCGTTTGCCGCCATGACCCGGCTGATTGAAGACGGCTTCGGTATCGGCGTGATCCCACCAGCACTGGTACGGGAACAGTTGGCGAACGGCTCGCTGGTGATCCTGAATATAGAGAAAAGCCCGTCAGACTCCGTATCCATGCTGACACAGGCGGCCTCATGGCGAACCGGGCCGGGTTTGGATCACTGCGAAGCCATCGTGTGGCAGGCCAAACAGATCGTGCAGCGTTTCTGCAAAATCATCGGGCCGGAGCGTGGCATCGCCGCCGGAAATACCATCCCGCCACGACAAGCTGATAGTCTGCCGTAGCTAAATAGCGTTACCATAGCCGCTTCTACTCTGTTGGAGCATCGCATGCAGTTCTTTCGCCGCTTACAGGATATTCGCGCCATTAGCTTTGATCTTGATGACACCCTCTACGATAACCGGCCGGTCATTGAGAATGCAGAGCAGTGGATGGTGGATCACATGCGCGATCGCTATCTGGCCAGTGCCATGTACGATCGTGCCTGGTGGCTGCAGTTAAAACATGAACTGCAACGTGCGGATCCCTCGCTGCATGATGATGTCAGCCGTTGCCGTTTAATGATGCTGGAAGTCGGTTTGCAACGCGGAGGTATGGCTGAATCCCAAGCAAAACAGGAAGCAAAACAGGTCTTTGCGGAGTTTCTCGAAGTTCGGTCTCAGGTAGTCGTACCCGCAGAATCAATTGAGGTACTGAAGCAACTCAGCCGCCATTTCCCACTGGTCGTCATTACCAATGGCAATGTATTGCTGGAACGTATCGGGCTGGATGGCCACTTCAAGCATGTACTCAAAGCCGGTAACGGCCGGAAAATGAAACCGGCACCGGATATGTTCCGTCTGATGGCGGCGCAGCTGAAATTGCGTCCGCAGCAGATCCTGCATGTTGGTGATGATGTCACGACTGATATCTTCGGCGCGATAAGAAACGGTTATCAGGCCGCCTGGATTAATAATCAAGGGCAGGACTGGCGTACGCTGCACACCTTGCCCCACCTGATGTTGCAGGATATTCGAGATTTGCTGACGTTGTTACCGGAAGCAGAACACCGATGAATCAATCCGACTACCTGACCGGTCTGCTGCTGGCTATTCTGGCGGCAACCGGTTTTGCCTGTAAGGCCATCTTCGTCAAGCTGGCCTACCGTTATGGTGTTGATGGCACCACGCTGGTGACGATTCGGTTGCTGCTGGTCTTACCTATTTTCCTGCTGATGCGTTTATTGCGCCGCACACAGGAATCCCGCTTATCCCGCAAAGACTGGGGCATGATTATCGTGCTGGGTCTGCTGGGCTATTACCTTTCCAGCTTGTTTGACTTTATCGGGCTAGAAACCGTCAGCGCCAGTATTGAACGATTGATCCTCTGTCTGTATCCCACCCTGACAGTGTTGTTGTCTGCGTGGTTTAATAAGACCAGTATCAGCCGAAGAATGTGGTCAGCCATGGTGCTGACCTACTTTGGTATGGTGTTGGTGCTGGCTCCTGATTTTGCTGGCGCCCGGCTTGATGCTATGGGTCTGTTTTTTGTCGTGGCCAGCACCGTTACCTATGCGTTTTATCTGACCTGGAGCCCGGCAGTAATTAAACGTATTGGCTCTATGCGCTTTGCTGAACTGGCGCTCACGGTGTCAGCGCTCGCGATGTTTGTGCATTATCTGCTAACCCGCCCGGTTACTACACTGCTCGAACAACCATTACCCGTCTGGGGTTATGGTCTGATCATGGCCCTCATCGCTACCGTCTTGCCGATTTATGCGCTGGCCGCAGCCATGGCCCGGATCGGCGCAGGCAAGACTGCGTTAATCGGCAGTGTGGGCCCGATCCTCACCATTTTTCTCAGTATCGGTATTCTGGATGAGCGCTTGAGCTTCATTCAGTGGGCTGGTGTCTGTGTGGTGCTGACCGGGATCTGGTTAGTCAGTCAGCGAAAGACCTGAGCCCTGCCGTAAAGACACCATCAATCGGGCAAATCCGCGGGCATATTCCCGATGGGTTTGCTGATCGATCTGCGGCCAGCGAGCCATCGCCACAAACGCGTATTCCTGCATGTTATGTACCTCGGTGCTGTGCAATGCAACCCAGCGCGGGTTATAGCGCCGTTGGCTGGTTTTATCCCAGCGCAGTGTTTGTACCATCGCCAGTTCCATTTCATCCGGGTGACTCAGCCCATAGGCGGAAATTTCACTGCCGAACTGTTCACTGAGTTTAGTGACACCCTGCTGTACCGAATTATCCAGTGACTTATTGGCATCACTGCGCGCGCGCAGCTGCGCGGTGTAAAACCAGAACATGGCATCATGGTAGTGTTTCTGCTGATAAAGCTGATAGGCAAGCGCAAATAGCACTGGCGGCGTCACCTCATTCGGATGCCCCTGCACATAGATCTGCATCTCCTGCTGCCCCTGCATCAGCGCATCCACCTGCCGCCGGGTGGTTTCCAGCGGTAACAGACGGTATTCCCCTTGTGGCTGCAGCAATGGCGCTTCCGGCTCACTGGAACATCCTGCCAGCAATGAAAGCAGCAAAAAACTACAGATAGTTTGTCGCATACGATTCTCTTTTTGCATAAGGCTACAGCGCATAACAACACGATCTGCTGCCAATTATCGGGAAATCGTCCCGAAGGCTTTGCCCTGCCGGATCAGGCTTGTTAGACTGCGGACATGCGGCCGCCGGAGCTGGCGACCCACCAGCCAATTGTAAAGGATATCAAAATGAAACACCTTCACGTACTGCTGCTGTGCGGCGGTGGTGGCAGTGAACATGAAATTTCTCTGCTGAGCGCCAACTATCTGGAAAGTCAGTTAAAAGCCCTGCCGGAAATCAGTGTCACCCGCGTAGAGCTGTTCCCTGATCGCTGGGTCAGCACTGACGGCCAGTTGTGTCACTTAGGCATGGATCGTAAACTGCATTTCGACCATGACGCTAAACCGGTCGATTTCGTTGTGCCTTGTATTCACGGCTTCCCGGGTGAGACTGGTGATATTCAGTCGATGCTGGAACTGATTGGTCTGCCATATCTGGGCTGTGGTTCCGAAGGCAGCAAGCTGTGTTTCAACAAGGTCAGCACCAAGCTGTGGCTGTCAGCCCTTGGCATTCCGAATACTGCATTCCTGTTCCTGTCAGAGAACAACGAAGCCGCTCACGCACAGGCGCATACCGCTTTCCGTAACTGGGGCTCCGTCTTCGTTAAAGCCGCCAGTCAGGGATCATCCGTTGGTTGCTATAAAGTAACCGATGCAGCCAAACTGTCTGAAGCGGTCAATGCAGCATTTGGTTATTCCGATCAGGTTCTGGTGGAGAAAGCCGTACGCCCTCGCGAGCTGGAAGTGGCCGTCTATCGCTATAACAATCAGCTGGTCGCAACCCGCCCTGGCGAAATCAGTACCCCAAGTGACAGCTTTTACAGCTACGAAGAAAAATACAGTTCAGGCAGCCACTCCACCACTTATCTGGAAGCGCCGGGGCTGACAGAAGAACAGATCAGTACCATCCGTGAATACGCGCTGAAAGCCTTCACCCAGCTGGGTCTGAAAGATCTGTCCCGTATCGACTTCTTCCTGACCGAAGATAACGACATTCTGTTGAATGAAATCAATACCTTCCCAGGCATGACGCCTATCTCCATGTTCCCGAAACTGCTGGAACATCATGGCGATAACTTTGGTAAATTCCTGGAAGGGATCATTCGCCAGTAATCCTGCCGTTTCTGACTACGGGCGATAGATTCATCGCCCGTAGCCAACCGCTTTAAACACCTTGTCATATAAAATAACTACGCTGGCTTCCCATTAATCAGCTAATTGCATTGAATTTTTTCAGAAATTCAAGTCAACTGAAGGTTTATCAGCAATCAGTTTCGGACTCCAAAGGCATTTTTTGTATGGCAATTGTCGCATCAGCCCCCTCCCTGAATGATTTCCAGCTGAGAATTGTGGATACATTCCGTTATGACTACGGACACCCGCAACTGGATGAAAAAATTATTCAATATGCGCCAAATGAAACGCCATCAAGCCGCTTTCTGATCAAAATGGAAATCGCGCGACTGGCAAAAAAATGTTTTCGGGTTATTGATCTGCGGGACATTCAATCTGACTACAAAGTGTTTGATTACGAAGGAATTAAGCACTTTATTAATGATAATACCATTAATGATTTTCTTGAGATCACCAAAAAATATAAAGGCTATACACAAGGCGCCTATGAGTTAATTCAAGAGCGTGCACAAAAAAGAATAAAGCATGAAAAAATAAACCCGAGCGCGGTGGAGGTTCCTGAAGCAGGTTATACCTCCCTGACGCATTTTTATCGACGAAAAGAACAACGGCTCTATTATGTATCGCCAATAGAAATCTATTTTGAGCACGATGCTGAGCACAACATTATCCTGGACAGTAAAGTATCGATAAAAGGCTCAACAACAGATATTTCCGCTCATGGTATGTGTATAAAAACCAATGGCATACAACTTCGCGATGACATAAAAGACATCTACATCCGCTTTACCGGATTTGAAAAAGAGTTTTCATTTTCAAACCCAGTATTTGTTGCTTATAAAATATTATCCTGTACATCCAAGAAAAATAATTACTATTACAGAATTAAAACGGCAGAACATCAAAACACAGATATTTATGATGAATTCAATGCCCACATTCTGCGTTTTGTTAATTCTCAGCTACGTCGGCATCGAGTTCCTATTGAAAACACTCAAGAAGCAGTGATAGTTAAAGGGTTCGAACAATTTACTGTAAATAAACTGGATCATCTGCCTGTATTCCTTAAAACCCAACTTGGCACCTGGATTCCGAATGCGGTTTTTCTCACAGGTGATAATGAGCCAATTCTGCAAAAACTCACTGATGTTAACCATCAGTCGATGCTAACTGATTTAATCAGCAATCCCAGAATTCAGGAAAAACTACATAAAACATCGGTATTTTCTGATTACTTCTTCATTGCACCAGTATCGGCACCGGAACAATATGCAAAATTTCTGATTATATTTCTGGATGATTTTATTAATAACCCGGAAGCGAAAGAGATCGCTCGTCTGGCACATGCCAGGAGTCAGGGAAATCTGATGTTGTTCCGTTGTGATGGCTCAACATTGCATCCGGAAAAACAGTGCTATATAGCCAGTTCTTTGCCGGAAAATAATAATGAATCACAGCAATTAATAAATAACGGGCTTCATGACAGAGCCAGAATTTTAGCTTCTGGTTATCAGAAAATGGTAGTTCTCAGTGATGAGTCACAACTGATTAGTCAGTTAGATTTGTTCTCTGACAGCACCCCTGATGATTCCATTGATAAGATGGCCATCTTTAAGTTTATTCCGGCGAAAATCGCACTGAAAACTGAGTTACATGTCGTCAAAAATGAAATTGAAGACAAGAGAAAAGAGGATCGTTTTCTCTACAAAATGCCAGTTACCGTCTGGCATACTAAAAATGAAAAAAATAATAATTTGCAAGCAGAAACTATTGATATATCACCTGGTGGCCTGAAGATAAAACTGACCTCCGATTTGCGAATGTTTATTGGTGATATTCTGGCTATTGATTTTCCGCCGCTGTCAGAGGGGCAGAAAGATGCTTTGATTAAACAGCATTATCAGGTTGTCACCGCAAGAGATAATGTTATCCAGTTAAAGATATATGGAAATCCACAACACCATGCCGCCCGGAATGCATTTAAATGGTTTATCAGTCAGAATCTGAATTCATTGACCGCTACCGGCTGTCGTGACACGGTATACGGTTTATCCAGAACACTGCGCAATCTGTATACCCATAATCATCCTCAGTCCGCTATTTTTCTAAAACGATATGATAAGCTGCGGTATATTAGTGATATTGCTTTATCTGACAGCGCATTGATGCCAGAATTCAGCATTAATACTGAAGAAAATAAAGCATTATTAGCGTCAGTAATCCGGCATGAATTAGTCATTAAAAGAATAAATGAAATCTGGGCTCAACTCCGCACGGAGCCCGCCTTTTATACTTTCTATATCTTAGCTACCGTAAAAGAGAAAAATAATAATTCTGGGTATTTTTATATCCTCAAAGATGCAGATGAATTATTTGCCAACGGAAAATATTGCGATACCTTTCAGCAGGCATCAATGATGGGGGAAACGCGGTTACTGAAATTTGTTCTTACGGCAAAGGATAAGATTTTTGCTAAATACTTCCATAACGAACTGGCGTATTTAACACGTTATGCCCCAAACATAGCGCATGTCACTACAGAGCATATTAATAAAATTGATGCGGTCGGCTACATTGAAGATATAACCGACTGTGTCAATAAGCTGCTATTACCTCATTGAAAAAGACCGGCAAATGCCGGTCTCTGATTTCGTTCTCATGCCTGACAGGTTTTGTCCCGATCCAGCAATGGCTTGAGAAAACGCGCGGTATGTGATTCTGCACA
>SSEX01000099.1 GCA_008015085.1 Tolumonas sp.
TTCATTATCTGTCAGGATCAGCCAGCGCAGTTTTTCTGGTAATGAGGCGGGAGGAACGCGTCTGATTTGGTTTGCTTTAAAGCCCACCATACTCAATTCTGCACAACGACCCAACACAGCCGGCAACTCTGTAAACCGATTATCGGAGCAAAAAATAATCCGCAGTTTTTTTAAGCGATGAAGATCTTCCGGCAGTTCAGAAAGTTGATTACCGGATAAATCCAGGATCTCCAGTGTATCCGCCAGATCATAAATTTCTGTGGGAAACCGGGTCAGCCCACAACATAGTTTTAACCGTCGGATACCAACTAAAGCACCCGAGCGAAGTTGCTCAATGGTTTGCATCACACAACCTTATCAGCCAAAACAAAGCCCGCACAAAGCGGGCTTCAAGTAACCAGGAACAAACAGATTATTCCCACTCGATCGTTGCTGGCGGTTTACCGGAAATATCATAAACCACGCGGCTGATACCATTGATTTCGTTGATGATTCGGTTAGATACATGACCTAAGAAATCATATGGCAGGTGCGCCCAATGAGCCGTCATAAAGTCGATGGTTTCTACTGCACGCAGTGATACAACCCAGTCATATTTACGACCATCACCCATTACACCCACAGAGCGTACTGGCAGGAACACAGTGAATGCCTGACTTACTTTGTGGTACAGATCCGCCTTGTGCAGTTCCTCAATGAAGATCGCATCGGCACGACGCAGCAGATCGCAGTACTCTTTCTTCACTTCACCCAGCACCCGCACGCCTAAGCCTGGGCCAGGGAAAGGATGACGGTACAGCATGTTGTATGGCAGACCCAGCTCCAGACCAACACGGCGAACTTCATCCTTAAAGAGTTCACGCAGCGGCTCAACCAGTCCCATCTTCATATCATCTGGCAGACCGCCAACGTTATGATGCGACTTGATAACGTGTGCTTTACCGGTCTTAGACGCAGCAGACTCGATTACGTCAGGGTAAATAGTACCCTGCGCCAGCCACTTAGCATTCGTCAGTTTCTTCGATTCATCATCGAAAACTTCCACAAACACGCGACCAATGGCTTTACGTTTCAGTTCTGGATCATCAATACCTTTCAGTGCAGACAGGAAGCGATCTTCCGCATCTACCTTGATGATGTTCAGCCCAAAATGATCGCCGAACATTTCCATGACCTGCTGGCCTTCGTTCAGACGCAACAAGCCGTTATCGACGAATACACAGGTCAGTTTCTTGCCAATCGCACGGTGGATCAGCATCGCCACAACCGAAGAATCCACACCGCCAGACAGACCCAGAATCACTTCATCGTCACCCACCTGCTCTTTGATACGTTTAACCGCATCTTCGATGATGGTGGCAGGAGTCCACAGTGCCTCGCACTGACAGATATCCTTCACAAAACGCTCCAGCATACGGGCGCCTTGCTTGGTATGAGTGACTTCAGGGTGGAACTGCACGCCATAGAATCGTTTAGCTTCATTCGCCATCGCCGCATGCGGGCAAGTTGGCGTAGCAGCCACAGTCACAAAGTCAGCCGGAATGGTCGCCACTTTATCGCCGTGACTCATCCATACATCCAGTTCCGGACGACCATTGTCAGCCAGAGAATCTTCAATGCTATGGAACAGCTCACAGTCTTTAACTAACTGTACCTTGGCATAGCCGAATTCGCGTTTATCCGAACTTTCAACTTTACCGCCAAGCTGCTCAGACATGGTTTGCATGCCATAGCACACACCCAGAACAGGAACACCGGCATTGAACACATACTCAGGTGCGCGCGGGCTGCCAGCTTCAGTCACAGACTCAGGGCCGCCAGACAGAATGATCCCGTTCGGATTGAACTCGCGGATCTGCTCTTCAGTTACGTCCCACGCCCACAATTCACAGTAAACACCGATTTCACGCACACGACGTGCAATCAGCTGAGTATATTGCGAACCGAAGTCCAGGATCAGAATACGGTGATCGTGAATATTTTTACTCATGGTCGTCCTAATCATCATTAAGGAGTGGCCAATACGACAACATCCGTTATCGTATGAAATAAATCAGGGCGCTGTGCGCCCTGACTGTCAACTTAGCCCATGCGATAGTTCGGGGCTTCTTTCGTGATGGTCACATCGTGTACGTGTGACTCCTGAATACCTGAGCCGGTGATCTTCACGAATTCTGCCTTAGTGCGCAGGTCTTCTATTGTAGCAGAACCAGTAAGGCCCATGGCAGAGCGTAAACCACCCATTTGCTGATGAATGATCTCTTTTAACCACCCCTTATAGGCTACACGACCTTCGATACCTTCTGGAACCAGCTTGTCTGCTGCGTTATCAGACTGGAAGTAACGATCAGAAGAACCTTTAGACATCGCACCTAATGAACCCATACCACGGTAGGATTTATAAGAACGCCCCTGGTACAGTTCGATTTCGCCCGGAGATTCTTCGGTACCTGCAAACATGGAACCAACCATCACCAGACTTGCACCGGCAGCAATCGCTTTAGATATGTCACCAGAGAAACGGATACCACCATCAGCGATGACCGGAATACCAGTGCCTTTCGCCGCTTCTGCCGCATCAGAGATCGCTGTGATTTGCGGAACACCGCAGCCGGTTACGATACGGGTAGTACAGATAGAGCCTGGGCCAATACCTACTTTAACTGCGCTCACACCCGCTTCGATCAGAGCTTCTGCACCTTTCGCAGTCGCAATATTACCACCTACGATTGGCAGATTAGGGAACTGCTGACGAGTTTCACGGATACGATCCAACACGCCCTGTGAGTGACCATGAGAAGAGTCAATCAGCAATACGTCAACGCCGGCTGCAACCAGTGCAGCAACACGCTCTTCATTACCAGCACCAGCACCTACAGCGGCACCAACACGCAGACGCCCCATCGCATCTTTACACGCGTTTGGTTTACTTTCTGCTTTCTGGAAATCTTTAACCGTGATCATACCGGTCAGTTTGAAATCGTCGTTAACGATCAATACTTTTTCGATACGGTGTTTCTGCATCAGTGATTGTACAGATTCGCGGGATGCACTTTCATGAACAGTCACCAGACGTGCTTTCGGTGTCATCACTTCGTGCACTTTCATGCTCAGATCCGTCACGAAACGAACGTCACGGCCAGTGATGATACCCACCAGAGAACCGTCAGTATCCACTACAGGGAAACCACCAAAACCACTACGGAAAGTCAGCTCTTTGATCTGAGCAATGGTCATGTCAGGGAAAACAGTTACAGGATCAGTCACGATACCGCTTTCGAATTTCTTCACGCGGCGAACTTTGTCAGCCTGTTGTTCGATAGACATGTTTTTGTGGATGAAGCCTAAACCGCCTTCCTGAGCCAGTGCAATCGCCAGACGCGCACCAGTCACAGTATCCATCGCAGCGGAAACCATAGGAATATTCAGCACGATATCTTTTGTCAGATGAGTGCGTAAATCTGCAGTATTAGGGAGGACAATAGAATGTGCTGGAACCAGCAGAACATCGTCAAATGTTAAAGCTTCTTTAGCTATGCGCAACATGGCAACATCTCACCGTTAAATAAGGAAAGGGGATGGGTAAAATATTGCAGCGAGATTTTAGGCACTTCATTAGCGTTGGTAAAGTTTTTTTGAGTATTAAGTCACAAAAATTTTCGCGGATATCTCAGGTCATTGTTATTATTAGTCCAGACAATCGCCTATCAAGAGCAACTCCGTGGCAAATACCCAACCAGTTATCTACACCGTCAGCCGATTAAATACCGTCGTCCCTCTCATGCTCGAACAGGAAATGGGGCTAGTCTGGCTGGCCGCAGAAATATCAAATTTGGTACAACACAGCTCAGGTCACTGGTACTTCACGCTCAAAGATCAACAGGCTCAAATCAAGGCGGCGATGTTTAAAGGGCAGAATCGACGAGTCAGTTTCCGACCACAAAATGGCCAGCAGATCCTCGTGCAAGGGCAACTCTCTTTGTATGAAGCTCGGGGCGATTACCAGCTAATAGTCGAAAAAATGCAGCCAGCCGGAGATGGCTTACTGCAAATGAAGCTGGACGCATTAAAGACACAACTGACAGCAGAAGGTTTATTTGATCCGCTTCGTAAACGCCCGTTGCCATTACAGCCAAAAAAAATCGGTATTATCACCTCGCCGACCGGTGCAGCCATTCATGACATGCTGACCATTCTGGCCCGGCGAGATCCATCATTGCCGATCATCCTCTATCCCAGCGCAGTCCAGGGTGAAAGTGCCGCGCTGGCACTAGTCAAAGCACTCGAGACCGCTTGGCAGAGAAATGAATGCGAACTACTGATTATTGGCCGAGGCGGTGGATCGCTGGAAGATCTCTGGTGTTTTAACGATGAGCGGGTTGTTCGTGCTATCGCAAGCAGCCCGATCCCCATCGTCAGTGCCGTCGGACACGAAACTGACGTTACATTATCTGATTTTGCCGCCGACCTGCGGGCCCCCACTCCCTCTGCTGCAGCAGAGTTAGTCAGCCGCGATCAGCAACAGCAATTACACAAACTGGGTCAGCATCAACACCGGCTGCAACAAGCGATACAACTACGTTTACAGCAATATCAGCTCAGCTGGCAGCAAAAATTTGCCCGATTAAATATCCAGAATCCTGAATTTCAGCTCCGGCAAAAAATACAGAGGCAAGACGAATTACAATCGCGCCTAGAAAGGGCTATTACTCAAAAAATTGTACAAGCCAGACAGCAATGGGGCATACAACATCAGCGGTTGCAGCAACAGTCACCAGATAAACTTGTCCCTGTACTAGCAAAACAACACGCGTATTTGTATCAGCGATTATTGCGCATAATCCAAAACCGGCTGTCTGACAGAGAGCAGACTTTGTCCCGTCTGAGCAGCCAGCTCCATGCTTTAAGCCCATTACAAGTACTGGCCCGCGGCTATTCAGTCACAACCAATAATAAAGGTGAGCTTATCCGTAACAGCCAGCAAGTAACTGATGGTGAAAAACTTCATATTCGTTTGCATCAGGGAACATTGCATGTCAGAGCAGAAAAGGAGAGCTGAAAGTTAACCTTTAGGCACAGATCTAGGCCGTCCAGCATCATCGATGGCTACATATGTAAAAACGCCCTCAGTAACACAGTCACGGTCATAACTGTCAGAGCGCAGGAAAGGCTTGATCCAAACCTCTAGGTGAATCGTCATCGACGTATTGCCAACGCGGATACACTCTCCATGTACGCAGACAGCATCCCCTACTTTGACCGGTTTATGGAAAGTCATACCCTCGACCGCGACCGTAGCAATACGGCCACGGGCAATTTCTGTCGCCAGCATACCACCAGCCAAATCCATCTGAGACATGATCCATCCACCAAAAATATCCCCATTCTGATTTGTATCAGCAGGCATAGTCTGGGTGCGAATAATCAATTCACCACGAGGATTACGGATTACATCACTCATCTTCAACTCTTCATGTAACTAAAATGTTAAATATACCCTAGGAAATAGCATCAGCCATATTTAAAAGAGTAAACATATAACGACCAGATAACAGAACGAATCGCCGACCGCTCATTAATCATGCCAAAATAGGAAACATGTGCTTGATACCAGCCACCATGATTTCGATCCCCAACGACATCATGATCAGCCCCATGATACGGGTTACAACGTTAATACCTGTCCGCCCCATAAGACGGAAAAGTAAGGGCGCCGCCCGGAAAATCAGCCATGAGGAAAAACAAAATACAACCACCACTAAGCTCATGCCCAATAACTGAGACGCCGAATCAAACTGAGATGCATAAACGATTGTAGAACTAATTGCCCCCGGCCCAGCCATCAGCGGCAATGCCAGTGGAACAACCGCAATCGATTCTTTAGCTAAGGTATCGCCTTTTTCCTCTTTATTATGACGAACTTCCCCCAGTTTCCCTTGCAACATCGACCATGCAATCAACACAATCAAAGATCCACCCGCAATCCGGAAAGAAGCAATAGAGATATCAAAAGCATCCAGAATAATCTGACCGAAGAACATTGAAACCCAGAGGATTACCATCACCGCAAAATTCGCAGTCGTATTAGTTCGCAACCGCTCCTGCGGTGTCTGCTGGCTGGTCAAACTGACAAAAACCGGCAGTAATCCCAATGGGTTAATAATTGCGGTAAGACCAATAAAAAACTTCAGATATACAGAAAAAGAAAGAGAATCCATAGTACGGCAACAAACCTCGAATATAGAGATTAAGAAGTAAGTAAAACAAGATTAGAGTAGCTAATCCCTTTACATTCCACCAGTAAGATAAGTTTATACTTAAGCATCCAAGGATTAGTTTTTCTAATCCGAACATATAACTTTACTGCCAATAACACACAATGGTAAGACTTAAACAAAAGGTGGTCAGGCCATATTAAAAATTGTACTGACGGTAAAATCGATACCGTGTTTTTCACTTTAAATTTCAGAAAAAACAGAAAGCAGTTCAAAATATGCTCTGTTCCTCTCCCAATCAGGTGAGGAGTTGTGATGATTTGGTTACAAGAGTGTCATAACTCCTGTTTTGTAAATTTTGTAACCATTCAGCAACTATTGTTCTGTTGAACATATTCAGTGTTTCTGATGAATATATCCGGTGTTCACTTTAAAGAGTGAATTCATACATAAATTACAGTATCCGGTCACTAAAATTGATCCTGATCAATTTTTTTCGCATTAGCCACTTCTATAATCGACAGCGAAAATTGTTTACTAAGTCACACTATAAATAACCGCTGCTATAGTGAATACGTGCCTTAATAAACCGTTTTCAAACTCACTAGGAGAAATGTATGCCAGTAACCAACGTTGCTGAATTGGATGAACTGCTTGTCCGCGTTAAAAAAGCTCAACGCGAATTCGCAACTTTCAGCCAAGAACAGGTAGACAAAATCTTCCGCGCTGCTGCTCTGGCAGCAAACAATGCTCGTATTCCTCTGGCTCAGATGGCAGCAGCTGAATCAGGTATGGGTATCGTTGAAGATAAAGTGACTAAAAACCACTTCGCGTCTGAATATATCTACAACAAATACAAAGACGAAAAGGCCTGTGGCATTCTGGAAGAAGATAAAAACTTCGGTACCATCACCATCGCTGAACCAATCGGTATCATCTGTGGTATCGTTCCAACTACCAACCCGACTTCAACTGCAATCTTCAAATCTCTGATTGCACTGAAAACCCGTAACGGTATCGTTTTCTCTCCGCACCCACGTGCTAAGAACTCTACTGCAGCTGCTGCACGTATCGTGCTGGACGCAGCTGTTGCAGCGGGTGCTCCTGCAGACATCATCGGTTGGATCGATGCTCCGACTGTAGAAATGTCAAACTACCTGATGAAACACAACGACATCAACCTGATCCTGGCTACTGGTGGCCCAGGCATGGTTAAAGCGGCTTACTCTTCTGGTAAACCAGCTATCGGTGTAGGTGCAGGTAACACTCCGGTTGTTATCGACGAAACTGCAGACATCAAACGTGCTGTAGCTTCTATCCTGATGTCTAAAACTTTCGACAACGGCGTAGTTTGTGCTTCTGAACAAGCTGTTATTGTAGTTGATGCAGTATATGACGCAGTGAAAGAGCGTTTCGCTTCTCACGGCGGTTACATCCTGAATAAAGACGAAGCTGACAAAGTTCGTAAAGTTCTGCTGATCAATGGCGCGCTGAACGCGGCTATCGTAGGTCAGCCAGCAACTAAGATCGCTGAACTGGCTGGTATCAAAGTTCCTGCTGATACAAAAATCCTGGTTGGCGAAGGCGTTAAAATCTGCCACGAAGAAGAATTTGCTCACGAAAAACTGTCTCCATCTCTGGGTATGTTCCGTGCAAAAGACTTCACTGAAGCTGTTGACATGGCCTGCCAGATGGTTGACCTGGGCGGTATCGGTCATACTTCTGCTCTGTACACCGACCAGGACAAGAACGACGATCGCGTTCGTTACTTCGGTGACAAACTGAAAACTGCTCGTATCCTGATCAACACCCCGACTTCTCACGGTGGTATCGGTGACCTGTATAACTTCAACCTGGCTCCGTCTCTGACTCTGGGTTGTGGTTCATGGGGTGGTAACTCCATCTCTGAAAACGTAGGTCCAAAACACCTGATCAACAAGAAGACAGTAGCTAAGCGAGCAGAAAATATGCTGTGGCACAAACTTCCAAAATCAATCTACTTCCGTCGCGGTTCTCTGCCAGTTGCACTGACCGATCTGGAAGGCAAAAAACGCGCAATGGTTGTTACCGACGGCTTCCTGTTCAATAACGGTTATGCTGACGAACTGGTACAAATCCTGAAAGATAAAGGCATGGAAGTAGAAGTATTCTACGAAGTGGCTGCTGACCCAACTCTGACCATCGTTAAGAAAGGTGCAGAGATGATGAAGACTTTCAAACCAGACGTGATCCTGGCGCTGGGCGGTGGTTCACCAATGGACGCTGCGAAAATCATGTGGGTTATGTACGAACATCCAGAAACTCATTTCGAAGAACTGGCAATGCGTTTCATGGACATCCGTAAACGTATCTACAAGTTCCCTAAAATGGGTATCAAAGCTGACCTGGTATGTATCACTACTACTTCCGGTACCGGTTCTGAAGTTACTCCATTCGCGGTAGTTACTGACGACCTGAACGGTGGCGTTAAATACCCACTGGCTGACTACGAACTGACTCCAACCATGGCTATCGTTGATGCGAACCTGGTTATGAACATGCCTAAGTCTCTGTGTGCGTTCGGTGGTATCGACGCAGTGACTCACGCTGTTGAGGCTTATGTTTCTGTACTGGCTAACGAATACTCTGACGGTCAGGCTCTGCAGGCTCTGAAAATTCTGAAAGAATACCTGCCAAGCAGCTATGCTAACGGTTCTAAAGATCCAGTAGCTCGTGAGAAAGTACACAACGCAGCAACTATCGCTGGTATCGCGTTCGCGAACTCTTTCCTGGGTGTTTGCCACTCTATGGCTCACAAACTGGGTGCTGAGTTCCACATTCCGCACGGTCTGGCTAACGCACTGTTGATCGCTAACGTAATCCGTTACAACGCGAACGACAACCCAACCAAACAAACTGCATTCTCTCAATACGACCGTCCACAGGCTCGTCGTCGTTATGCAGAAATCGCTGATCACCTGGGTGTGACTGCTGCTGGCGACCGTACCGGTGCTAAAGTTGAGAAACTGCTGACTTGGTTGGAAGGTCTGAAAGCTGAGCTGGACATCCCTGCTTCTATCCGTGATGCAGGCGTGAACGAAGCTGCGTTCCTGGCTAAAGTTGACCAACTGGCTGTTGAAGCGTTCGACGATCAATGTACTGGTGCTAACCCACGTTACCCACTGATCTCTGAACTGAAACAGGTTCTGCTGGACTCTTACTATGGCCGTCCTTACGTTGAAGGCGCTGCAGTAGCTGCTGCCGAAGAAGCTAAAGAAGCGAAAAAAGACGAAGGCAAAAAGAAAAAATAATTTCTGATGCCTAGAGCCCTGTCATCCGATAGGGTTCTATCTAGCTTCATAAACAAGCCTTCAATTGAAGGCTTGTTTTATTTCTACCTACCGCTATCTAAATTACTTCTTACAGAATCCCTTTTGCTGCAGATAATCAAGCATAAATGGTCTGGCTTCTTTGCTGAGTATCCCGCGGATCTGACTCGTCCATCCCTGATCTTTATTATTACTGGTTCGTGCAGCATAGTATGCCCGCATCTCATTATCATACTGTTCAACCAACGCCTTATTGCCTGGCTGATACTGGTTTTCATGTACGACCAATGCCCGAGGTAATCTAGGCTTAAGTTGTGGATCTTGTGCCGGATATCCCAGACATAAGCCAAACAGCGGGATCACTAAGTCAGGTAAACCTAGAAGATCTCCGATTTCAGCAGGGTGATTCCTTACAGCTCCGATATAAACACCACCCAATCCCAGTGATTCCGCCGTCACCAACGCGTTTTGCCCCATCATGGCTGCATCAGTTGCACCGATCAGTAATTGCTCTACAAACCCGGTTTTTGCCTCCGGTACTAGCTGCTGATGACGATGAAAGTCAGCACAAAATAATAAAAACTCTGCCGCAGCGGTAATATATGGCTGTTCAGCAGCCAAAAGCATGATTTTTTCGCGGAGTGCCTTATCAGTAATACGGATAATTGTTACTGCCTGTAAAAAACTGGAACTGGGAGCCTGTTGAGCCGCAGCCAGAATCGCATCCAGCTGTTCAGTCGTTATAGATTGGCCGGTATATGCCCGAATGGAGCGATGGCCTTTGATTAATTCAGCAACTGATTTCATTCTTATCTCCTTCATGCACAGGTTCATTTAACCGCTAATCAGATCCCGCTTTTACGATCCACTAACTGTAATTTTCTACTCTTTCGATAATATCCCTTTATACTGACAAATATAGGTTTTCCATGAGTTCAATCTTCATGCCTCTGAATATATTGATTTGTGATGACTCCGCTTTTGCCCGTAAACAGCTGGCCAGAGCGTTACCTTCAGACTGGAATATAAACATTCATTTTGCCGGTAATGGGCAGGAAGGTCTGGAGCAGATTCTGTCGGGTAACGGAGATTTGGTTTTTCTGGATTTGACCATGCCTGTGATGGATGGCTATCAGGTTTTACAGGCAATAAAAAATGAATCACTGAAAACCAGAGTCATCGTTGTTTCTGGTGATATCCAACCTGAAGCACATACTCAGGTTATGGCGCTGGGGGCACTGGCATTTATTAAAAAGCCCTGCTCTACAGCTGAACTGACATCATTACTGACTCAGTTTAATATTTATAAACCCGGCGATGAACAGCAAAAAGAAGATGAACAGACTCTCAATCTGAGTGTTGAGGTTCGGGATGTTTATCAGGAGCTGGCCAACGTTGCCATGGGGCAAGCCGCTGATTTGCTGGCAAGGATGTTAGGACAATTCGTTATTTTACCCATTCCGAACGTTAATGTTCTGGAGGTTGGCGAATTGCACATGGCCCTTAATTCAGCCACAGGTGAAGGCACTTTATCCGCCGTCTGTCAGGGCTTTATTGGTGCAGGGATTGCTGGCGAAGCATTGGTACTATTTCATGACTCCAGCTTTGCCGATCTGGCTAAACTAATGAAATATCAGGGACCGCTGGATCGCAATGCAGAGCTGGAATTACTTATGGATATGTCCAATGTTCTGATCGGTGCGTTTTTGCGTGGTTTTGCTATGCAGTTAGACGTACCTTTCAATCAAGGACACCCTGTAGTGTTAGGACAGCACCGTCCTGTTGAGGATTTGATTAAAGCAAACCAGCATCGGTGGCGCAGGACACTGGCGATTGAAATTAATTACCAGATCCGTGACCATCAGGTGCAGTGTGATCTTCTGTTACTATTTACAGAAGACTCGCTTCAATACATGAATCATAAAATCATGCATCTGCTCTAGGAGAGACCATGGAGATCCGTGAATTTCATTGGCTTGCGAATATCATCCAGACTCTCGACGTGGGGCTAGTTGTTATTGACCTTGAAGCTCGGATCCAAATCTGGAATGGCTTTATGGAGAGCCATAGTGGAAAGCTCAGCGGTGAAGTAAAAGACCATGATTTATTCGAGATTTATCCTGAACTTGATCGAGACTGGCTTGGGCGAAAACTGAATATGGTTCAAACCCTGAATACCAGAGCGTTTATTTCCTGGGAACAACGCCCTTTTCTGTTCCGTTTTTCTAATTACCGCCCTATCACCGGCAGTGCTGAATTTATGTATCAGAATGTCACCATTATTCCTCTGCCAGACTTCACCGGTGAAGTACAGCATATTGGATTATTGATTTATGATGTGACTGATGAGGCGCTTGGTCGCCAACTGCAAAAAGACCACACTACGACTTAAGGTTTCAACCTATCCGTTAAACCGAATTATTGCTTCGTTTTTTCCTGCTAACGACGATATGATCCGACTGCTAGACTTTGTAGCGGTTTAATTTCTGTTTTGATTATATTTACTGGATAACATTATGTTTGAATGGATGGCAGACCCATCAGCATGGGTAGCACTGGCTACGCTGACGCTATTAGAAATAGTTTTAGGCATCGATAACATCATATTCATCTCCATTCTGGTAGGCAAATTGCCTCCGGAACAGCGCCAGAGAGCCAGGGTCCTTGGTCTGGCAGGTGCAATGATAACTCGTATATTGCTGTTACTCTCATTAGCCTGGGTGATGCGCTTAACAGAACCATTATTCGAGATCATTGGCGAAGCAATTTCCGGACGCGATCTCATTCTGATTATCGGGGGTTTGTTCCTGATCTGGAAAAGTACGCATGAAATTCACAGCAGTATGGAAGGTGGAGAAGAACAACATCACGAAAATAAGAAACAGGTTGGATTCATGTCTACCCTTGTCCAGATCGCGATCCTGGACATTGTATTCAGTCTGGACTCAGTCATTACTGCGGTAGGTATGGCAGACCATGTTCCAGTAATGGTTCTGGCGATTGTGATTGCTGTTGGCATCATGATGTTTGCTGCTAAACCAATTGGTGATTTTGTTGATGAAAACCCTACGCTGAAAATTCTGGCGTTGGCATTCCTGATCATGGTTGGTATGGCGCTGATTGCTGAAGGCTTTGATCTACATATCTCTAAAGGTTACATCTACACCGCAATGGCATTCTCACTGATTGTTGAAATGCTGAATATCAGAATGCGGAAAGGGATTGAGAAGCCTCTCCATTTACATAAAGCAATGGAAGAAGAACGGTCATAATATTGCCTTTTTCTCCCCAAATAAAAGACCGCCAGTATCGGCGGTCTTTTACTATGCGCTATCCACAATATTGCTTACTTTAGCTTAGGTGTTTCAGTAACAACATCCATATTCTGCGCACGATGACGCAGCAAATGATCTATCAATACTAGTGCCAGCATCGCTTCTGCGATTGGTACAGCTCGAATACCTACGCATGGGTCGTGACGACCTCGGGTCACCATTTCAATAGGGTTACCCTGCTTATCGATAGTCTGTCCTGGCACCATGATGCTTGAAGTCGGTTTAAGCGCCAAGCCAACAACAATTTCCTGCCCGCTGGAAATTCCGCCTAAAATGCCACCAGCGTGATTGCTCTGGAATCCATCGGGACGCAGTGGATCTCGGTGCTGAGAACCACGCTGTTCAACGACAGCAAAACCATCGCCCACTTCCACGCCTTTAACTGCATTGATGCCCATCATGGCATGGGCGATATCAGCATCTAAGCGATCAAACACCGGTTCACCTAATCCAACCGGAACATTAGTCGCCACAACCTTCAGTTTAGCGCCGATAGAATCGCCTTCTTTTTTCAGATCGCGCATGAACGCATCCAGCGCATCCAGCTTATCCGGATCAGCAAAGAAAAACGGATTGGTTTCAATGATTGATTTATCAAAGCGTTCAGCCTTGACTGGGCCTAACTGTTCCAGAAAACCAAAGATCTCAATACCGCAGTGTTCTTTCAGATATTTTTTGGCAATAGCACCAGCCGCGACACGCATGGCCGTTTCGCGTGCAGAAGACCGCCCGCCACCACGATAATCACGGATACCATATTTCTGGTGGTAGGTATAATCTGCATGTCCCGGCCGGAAAACGTCTTTAATATCTGAATAATCTTTTGAACGCTGATCGGTGTTTTCAATCAGCAGACCAATTGAGGTTCCGGTCGTCTTTCCTTCAAATACACCTGATAGAATTTTGACCGCATCATCCTCTCGACGCTGGGTTGTAAATCGGGATGTTCCGGGTTTACGACGATCCAAATCACCTTGTAAATCAGATTCAGATAATTCCATGCCCGGAGGGCAACCATCAACTATAGCCCCAAGAGCCAAGCCATGACTCTCACCGAAAGTAGTAACCCGAAATAATTGTCCGAAAGTATTACCAGCCATAATGTCCCTAACTCAGTGCCTGTGTAAACAACGCTTGGTGCTGATCCAACTGTGCTTTGGTCAGAACAAACACGCCATCGCCACCGTGTTCAAACTTAATCCATTCAAATTTGACTTCAGGATACAGCGTGTCCATGTGAACCATACTGTTTCCTACTTCTACAATCAGTACGCCATTTTCGTTCAGTAAAGCGCCTGCTTCAGCCAGAATCCGTCGTACCAAATCTAACCCATCATGCCCGGCAGCTAAAGCCAGCTCAGGCTCATGACGAAACTCATCCGGCAGATCCGACATATCCTCAGCATCTACATACGGGGGATTCGACACAATCAGATCATACTTATCGCCTTTTGGCAAAGCATCGAATAGATCAGAGCAAATTGGTACAACCTGCCCTGACATACCATGCATGTCGATATTCATTTCACACACAGCCAAAGCATCTGGTGATAGATCCAGAGCATCAACCTCTGCAGCCGGAAATGCATGTGCCATCGCAATTGCAATACAACCAGAGCCGGTACACAGATCCATGATCCGGGTTGGTTCATGCTGCAGCCAGGGGGCAAAACGTTTGTTAATCAGTTCGCCAATCGGCGAACGTGGGATCAGTACCCGTTCATCGACATAAAATTCGTACCCGGCAAACCAGGCTTTATTCGTCAGATATGGCGCAGGTACACGATGCTCAATACGTTGCAAAATCAGGTGAGCCAGATGCTCGCGCTCGGAACGGGTCAGCCGGGCTTGCCGTAAATCACCGTCAATCACTGGTGGTAAATCTAACGCAGGTAATAACAATTGAATTGCTTCATCCCAACTATTATCAGTACCATGTCCGTAAAATAAACCCGCAGCATTAAACTGGCTGACAGCCCAACGCAGCATGTCATTGAGGGTTCTGAATTCGTCGATGACCTCATCAACATTGATATTATCCAAATGCGCCTCCGGTTAAGCCGGTTGTCGCGTTAAACTGCAAAAGCTGTTTCTGAAATCAGATACGACAAACCAAATTATGAGCAAAAAAACGATACTGGATGACCAGGATATTGACCTCTTTCGTGAGGCAATCCCCGGTGTCCGACGAATGAAGCAGGATACCATACGTTTGCACTCTCCTGCGATCAAACAGAAAGCACAAATCCGTGAAATCAGGGAATCACAGCAGGCTCAGCACTATTTTTCTGATGAGTATGAGCCGCTATTGAGTCAGGATGGTCCGGTCAGATATAACCGGAGTGACGTTTCTGCTTACGAAGTGAAAAAGTTGCGCCGTGGCGATTATATTCCGGACATGATGCTGGATTTGCATGGGTTGACTCAACAGGAAGCCAAATCTGAGTTAGGAGCTCTCATTGAAGCGTGTCGGAGACAGCACATCCGATGTGCCTGTGTCATGCATGGTCATGGGAAGAATATTTTAAAACAGCGGATCCCGTTATGGCTTGCGCAGCATCCTGATATTCTCGCTTTTCATCAGGCGCCCAAGCTATGGGGTGGTGATGCAGCTATCCTGGTTCTGATCGAACAGCACACTTAATATCTCTATATCAGATAGCCAGTTACGCCGCTTTTTTCGTGATTTCAGCAATTTTGCTGTTCAGTTCCTGAACTGTCGCCCGATGAACCTGATCTGCTTCGGGTGGCATCACAATTTTGCCATTATCAAATTCATAACCTCCCCGGCCATGAATATAGAGTCTGCCCCGGAAAAAAGTTCTTACATATTTGGCGATCATCGCCGGTAAGTATTTCTTGAAAATGCGCACAGTCCACCTCCGTATCGCAATTCACCCTCTGTATATTAAGTATAGTCGGGGCTGGAATACCCCATTTCAATCAGCAGGATGAAGCGAAATTCTAAAATTAGAGACTGTGCACAATTTGTAAAATATTAACGGAGGGTATGAGGCCCTTCCAGCCAGTCTAACCGGCCAATACCGTTTTCCAGGGTAATTCCCGCCATGCCTGATGTTACAAACATAGGTGGTACAGTGTTCACACACAAATCATTGATGATATACCCAACCAGAGGCAAATGACTGATAATGAGGACATATTCATCATCAAGAGCCCGCAGATAATCGGTTACAGCTTCGACACGACCATAGGGAACCAGATCATTAACATCTTCAATCTTTGTCGGTTCCGGTAAACAGGTGCGGACAGCATCCCAAGTCTGTTGTGCCCGTAAAAACGGACTAACCAGCACACGGTCAAGACGAGGCAATTCAGCGGATACCCATTCAGCCATCTTCACTGACTGCTTACGACCTTTTTCAGTCAAAGGACGCAAATCATCACGACCAGCTTCATGAGCCGCTTCACCATGACGCATTACTATAATTTTCATCAAGTCAGCCTTTAATGTCCGTATTGCGTTAAATACTACTGCCTTCAGATCGGGGAAACAATCAACAAGTTATCAAAGAGTTTGCTCCTGATTAAAATAACGGTCGATAATATAGGAATACTCCTCTACGGCAGATCTCAATGCAGATACATCAGGCGCCAGCAGATAAATGTAATTACCGTTATCTCGAATTAGCAAACGGGTTACGGGTTTTACTGATCCACGATACTGTTGCTGAGCGTTCTGCAGCATCAATGGCCGTGGAATGTGGTCATTTTTCCGATCCACCGCTACGCCAGGGGATGGCTCATTTTCTGGAGCATATGCTGTTTCTCGGCACGGAGTCTTATCCGGAACCAGGGGAATACCAAAGTTTTATTGCACAGCATGGCGGTAACAATAATGCATGGACAGGCACTGAACACTCAAACTATTTCTTCGATATCGCCACTGAACTATTCAGTGAGGCTTTACACCGTTTCTCCCAGTTCTTCATCTGTCCGACATTCAATGCAGATCTGGTAGAACGGGAGCGGCATGCTATCGATTCTGAATATCGTCTAAAAATCAGTGATGATGTCCGACGTTGCTATCAGGTTCATAAAGAAACAGTTAATCCAGCTCATCCTTTCAGTAAATTTTCCGTAGGTAATCTGGAAACCCTGCATGAAAATCCAGGAGAATCGTTACGCAACGAAGTTAAAGCTTTTTTTGAGCAGCATTACAGTGCAGATAAGATGGCGCTGGTGATTCAATCCTCTTGGTCTTTGGATGAACAGGAAGCGATTGTAAAACAATTCTTTGCTGCCATTAATCGTCATCCTGTTGCCCCAACTGGTATCACCGTTCCACTGTATCGGGAATGTGATCTCAGGCTAAGAATTCAGATCCAGCCGATAAAAGAATTACGCCGTCTATCAGTCAGTTTTGCCTTTCCGGCCACTGACCAGTATTACCAGACAAAACCTCTGACTTATATCAGTCATCTGCTGGGCTATGAGGGCAATGGAAGTCTTTTCGCCTATCTGAAACGGAAAGGCTGGATCAGTGCCCTTTCAGCTGGCGGTGGAGTGAGTGGTTCTAATTTCCGCGATTTTCAGGTTAATTTTTCGCTGACACCTGAAGGACTGGAACATGAAAACGAGATCATTGGGCATCTGTTCAGTTTTCTGAAGCTGATTGCAGAACAAGGCATTAGTGACTGGCGATATACAGAAAAAGCCTCTTTGCTGAACATTATGTTTCAGATACAGGAACGGCAACATCCGTCAGATAACGTATCCCATCTGTCCATGAATCTGCTGCATTACGCGCCGGAAGATGTACTCAGGGGCGATTACCTGATGACAGAATTAGACACAGATCTTGTTAGTAAGATGCTGAATTTTATGACGCCGGAAAATATGCGTATTACGCTGGTCGCGCCTGAGGCAGAAACTAACCAATTAGCACAATGGTATGGCACACCTTACCAAATAGAAACCATCGAATCAGCAAGACTGAATGTCTGGCGAAATGCCTTATTACCTGATACCAAACGTTACCATCTGCCTGAACCCAATATATTCCTGCCAGATCGATTGAATACGCGAGACTGTCCGCAGGCACCATCCATCCCGCGTAGACTGATACACCGGGCAGGATTACGTGTCTGGCATATGCAAGATGTTTCGTTCGCAGCACCTAAAGCCAGTCTGTTCATCGCGGTAGACAGCGAATTTGCAGTACAGTCACCTTACCATATTGCAATGACCCGACTTATGGTAGAGCTACTGCTGGATCACCTGAACGAATTCACCTACCCCGCAGAGATTGCTGGCCTTAATTATAATATCTACGCCCATCAGGGCGGCTTTACCATTTATCTTCACGGTTTCAGCTGCCGTTTGTATCATTTGCTGGAACTCATCCTGAAAAACCGGACTGCTGGTCACTACGCGGCTGAGCGTTTTTTTGCCATTAAAGATCAACTATTACGCAGTTGGCGGAATCAGAATAAAGGCCGCCCAATCGCTCATCTATTCAGTCAGTTAACCAGTTTGCTGCAGCCAAACAATCCACCTGTTGATGAGTTGTATGCGCAGCTTGAAGCTGTAGAGCCATCGGAATTACCAACATTTATGCAACGGCTGTTTCAGGCTGTTCATCTCGAGGTATTAGCGCATGGTGATATTGAGGAAGAGGAAGTCAGGTTGATTGCTGGTTTACTGGAAAGGCAAATCACACCCAACAGCCTGCCGAGCAGAGAAACCCGCAGACGGCTTGTAGATATCCGAAATGCCGGGACATTATTGTATGAATGCCCGTGTCCACACAATGATTCTGCATTGCTACTGTATTATCAATCGCCGAAAAAAGACGCACAAAGCATTGCCTGTTTCACACTGGCAAATCACATCATGTCATCACCTTTTTTTCATGATCTGCGCACCCAACAGCAATTAGGCTATGTTGTTGGCACCGGCAATTTGCCATTAAACCGCCATCCAGGCCTGGTTTTCTATGTGCAATCTCCTGTTATGCCTCCAGATGGGCTGCTTGCCGCTATTGAATTGTTCATTGATGAATTCCACATGGTATTACTGGAGATGAATGAGCAGACTTGGCAAAACAATAAGCAGGGGCTGATCAGTCAGCTGACAGAAGCAGACACTAGTTTCCGTGCCCGAAGTCAGCGTCTATGGGGAAGTATCGGTAGCCGGGATTTTTCATTCAGTCAGCGGGAGCATGTTGCAGCAATGTTAACACAGCTATCACGCGCAGATTTTATCCGCTTTATCCGCTCATTACGCTCATCATCCGCTGATCGGGTTGTACTTTATAGCCAGGGTGATGCACATCAGAGCGATACCGGGGAGATAGAAGGCATGCATATCGATTATCTTGCCGAATTTCAGCAGACCTCAGCACAGTTTCAATCTATCTGATCAATCCTAACTGAGCTGAGGTAGCAGAGCAAAATACTGATGTTTAACGTTGAGCCAGAGAGAACAGACGGAAGAAGTTTTCACTCGTCTGTTCGGCCAACGTATCCGGAGAAACACCCCGTAATTCAGCAATAAATTTTGCTACATCAGCCACATAAGCAGGCTCGTTCTGGTGCCCACGATGTGGCACCGGCGCCAAATAAGGGGAATCCGTTTCGATCAACAAACGATCAGCCGGGATCAACCTGGTTACATCGCGTAAAGCCTCTGCATTGCGGAAAGTGACAATACCGGAAATAGAAATATACATCCCCAAATCCAGCGCATCCTTTGCCATTGCCCAGTCTTCAGTAAAACAATGCAATACACCACCAACATCCCCTGCTTGCTCTTCCCGCAAAATTGCCAGCGTATCCGCTTTAGCATCACGCGTGTGCACAATCACCGGTTTATTCAATTCACGGGAAACACGAATGTGTTCACGAAAGGCCGTCTGCTGTTCAGCTTTGTTTTCAGTACTGTAATAATAATCCAGCCCCGTTTCGCCCAGAGCTATTACACGCGGGTGCACTGCTAACTCACGTAGTAATTCACCACTCCAGCCTGAATCCAAATCCAAAGGATGAACACCACAAGAAGCAAATACATTCGGATAAGGAAGTACCGACTGCAGCATAGAAGGGAAAGCATCTAATGTGACAGAAACTGACAGAAAATGACTGACGCCACGCTGTTGCGCTTTATTTAAAACATCAGCCAAGTCATGATGTTTTTTTTCATAATCAAGACGATCAAGATGGCAATGTGAATCGACTAACACTGATTATTCCTTACTAAGTAGTTGATCCAGCCAGTCAGCAAACAAAACTGATGGTATTGCTGACGGCATCTCCAGTAATGATTGTTTCAATTGCAGTAATTGCTGCAAACTGGCCAGTAGTTTTTCAGCTGGTTGTTGAGCCAGAAAAGAAAGCAGCGCAGGATGATCAGAGAATGGTAATCCCTGAATATCAACGCCCTGCTGCAGTTTGAGAGCATCCAGCAATAGCCGGCTTAACCATTCAAACGTGACAGGCATGGCTGACACCCAGCTTTTCGTCAGACTCTGAACAGTCCATGGCTGGAGACGATAAGCATCTAAAGCATTAATAACTGTTTGCCTTGTCTGCTCACCACCTTCATTCAGATACGCCAGTGTGCGTAGTGGCGCCCCCTGATTGAGGCGTAATATTGATGAGGTTACCTTCTTTCCCGGTTGTTGTTCATTCAACCAACGCAGAGCAATATCTTCATCAGCATGCAGTGACCATACCTGGCAGCGGCTAGTAATGGTAGGTAAAAGCTTCATAGCCGATTCAGCCAGCAGGATAAGCAGACTATTCCCAGGCGGCTCCTCCAGCGTTTTCAACAAGGCATTTTCCGCAGCTTCCGTCATGCGTTCCGCCTGCGAAATAACTGCCACCTTCCCTTTTCCCTGTTGGGGACTATGCACTAGCTGAGCAGAAAGTTGGCGGATCGTATCAACACCAATCGATTTCGTATCATCCGCACCATACAGATGCCAGTCAGGGTGAGAGTGCTGGCGTAATAACTGGCAGGAGTGACAAACACCACAAGCGGATTCTTGCTGTGGTTGCTCGCATAAAAAAAGGGAGGCCCATTCGGCAGCCAGTGCGGCCTTCCCCATACCTGATGGCCCGACCAGCAAAAAGGCATGCGGAATACGGTTACTAGCCCAAACCTTCTGAAAGCGCTGTTGGTATGGCTCTAGCCACGGATACATAATGCCTGCTCCAATGCAGCATGTATCGCCATCTGCACCTGTTCGGGAGTTTGACTGGCATCAATGATATGTATTTTTTTATCCTGACGGGCTAATTCAAGATAACGCGCTCGCGTACGTTGGAAGAAAGCCAACGCTTCTTGTTCAATACGATCCAACTCGCCCCGCTCTCTTGCTCGTTGCAGACCCACCGCCGGATCAATATCAAGATATAACGTCAGATCAGGAGCAAAATCGCCTAATACGGCTTGCTTAATCTGCTGAATAAGTTCAGGGGCAATCCCCCGTCCTCCGCCCTGATACGCCTGAGACGATAAATCATGACGGTCACCAACGACCCAGGCGCCTTTGGCAAGTGCTGGTTTAATACGGTTTTCAACCAACTGAACCCGCGCAGCATACATCAGCAATAGTTCCGCCTGAATGGTCAGCGGCTCGTCATGAACCTCTTTGACTATGCTACGCATTTTCTCCGCAAGTGGCGTACCTCCTGGCTCACGGGTTGTCTCCAGTTGAGCGACACCATGTGACCGCAACCAATCCAGGACATAACTGACAGCAGTACTTTTCCCGGCACCTTCTAACCCTTCAATCACGATGAATTTGCCGTTCATTTATTGCTCCAGTACATAACGTTTCACTGCATTATTATGTTCAGCTAATGAGGTAGAGAATTTATGGGCTCCCCCACCTTTCGCCACAAAGTATAGGTAATTCGTTTTATCCGGATGCAAAGCGGCCTTTATTGCCGCTTTACTTGGCATCGCAATCGGTGTCGGCGGCAGACCATTGATCACATAGGTGTTGTATGGATTGTCATCTTCCAAATCACTGCGACGAATATTTCCGTCATACCGATCCTTTACACCATAAATGACTGTTGGGTCTGTCTGAAGTTTCATCTTCTTATTTAAACGATTTACAAATACCGAGGCGATCCGAGGACGTTCGGTAGCTTGCGCGGTCTCTTTCTCGATAATAGATGCCATAATCAGTGCATCATAAGCAGAAGCATAAGGTAATGACTTATCGCGGTTTTTCCAGTTTTTATCCAGATAGCTTTTCATGTCCGCATGGGCTCTGCGCAGAATTTCGCGGCTAGTGGTGCCAACGGTATATGAGTAGGTTTCCGGTAAAAACCAGCCCTCAATATTATCCTGTTCAATATTAAACTCGCTACGCAAACTGATAAGATCGTCCGGTGTCAGTGGCTGCTCCAGATAAGGCGCTTTGCTTAATGTTACCAGCCAGTCTTCAATACGTTGCCCTTCCACCAAAGTCACCGAAAAAACGGCTTCCTTACCACTTACAAATACCTGCAGGGCATGCTTAACATTCCAGCCTTTCTCAATCTTATATGTTCCGGCTTTTATCTGACTGAATTCCGGATGTATTTTTAACCAGATCACAGACCAGAATGAAGACACCGGTTCTGAGGCTAATTGCATCAGTACATCTTTCGCTTTGGCACCTTTGGCAACAGTATAAAGACGCGAATCGCCTTTCAGTAGCACCGAATCCAGTTGTTGCAAACTCAGTGAACCCCATAGCGTAATCGCAAATACCGATGCGGCTACTGTGGTACTGAAAATACGGATTATTTTAGGCCAACGCCGCCAGCGCGCTTTGCAAGCGCCGAACAATGCGATGATCTTCATATTTGACATCATTTATTCCTGTTACCGGGACAATCCCCATCAGAGCATTAGTAACCCAAACCTCATCTGCATTTAGCAATGAATTGAGTCCGGATGTCACTAATTGTGCTGCCATCTGCCAGTTGCTTAACTGCTGCATAGCAAAGGCGCGCATCACACCACACACCCCGGCACGTTGCAAGTCAGGGGTAAATATTTGTTCACCTTTTCGCCAAAACAAATTAGCAGTAACCACTTCAACAACATTGCCTTGCCAATCAAGAACGACAGCCTCAGCTAACCCTCTCGTATCAAGTTCTTCTTTTAGTAAGACCTGCTCCAGACGGTTTAAGGTTTTTAAACCCGCCAGCATCGGTTGCCAGCCTAATCGCTGGTCTGCGACACCGAGTGCTACCCCAGTCGATTGCCAGTCATGATAATGAGCAGGATACGCATGAGCAGAAACAATAGTTGTAGATTGATCGCATCCTAAAGGGCTGTAGCCACGCCCCCCGCATCCACGGGTTACAATGATTTTACCGCAGACATTGTCATCAGCGACAGCTGCTGCAAGCTCACAGCATTGCTCGTATAAAGAATCAAAATCAGGAACAGGTAATTTGAGTTTTTCGCAGCCATTTGCAATACGCTGCGTATGATATGACCAGAGAACAGGAGTCTGCTTTTTTAAATGCAGCGTTGTAAATAAACCATCGCCCAGTGTTAAACCTCGATCCAGAGCGGAAACCGTCGCATTAGAAAAACCATTAACTAGTATCATGACCAAAATACAAATAAAAAGGGCCTGATCGCAGTGTATCAGGCCCTCTTCTGTAATATCGAGTGTTAAACGCGTTTAAAAATCAGAGAACCGTTAGTTCCACCGAAACCAAACGAGTTAGACAATGCACACTCAAATTTACCAGGCTTAGCAACATTAGCTACCAAATCTAAATCACACTCTTCATCCGGATTATCCAGATTGATTGTCGGAGGTGCAACCTGATCACGCAGAGCCAGAACGGTAATAATAGCTTCAATGGCACCCGCAGCACCTAATAAGTGACCAGTCATTGACTTGGTTGAACTCACCATCAGGTTATTGGCATGCGCACCAAATGTGCTTTTTACTGCCCGAAGTTCCGCTTTATCACCCAACGGTGTAGACGTGCCGTGAGCATTGATATAGCCAATTTCTTCCGGAGCGATACCCGCATCGCGAATTGCATTCTGCATCGCCAATGCTGCACCACTGCCATCATCCGGCGGAGCTGTCATGTGATGAGCATCACCACTCATGCCGAAGCCGATCAATTCTGCATAAATCTTGGCACCACGCGCTTTTGCATGCTCATACTCTTCCAGAACCAGCACACCAGCACCATCACCCAGCACAAAACCATCACGATCTTTGTCCCATGGACGGCTCGCTTTTTGGGGCTCGTCATTACGGGAAGACAATGCTTTTGCAGCTGCGAAACCGCCCATCCCCATTGGGGTTGATGCTTTTTCAGTACCGCCAGCGACCATCACATCTGCATCACCATACGCGATCATTCGGGCTGCAAAACCAATCGCATGGGTACCAGAGGTACAGGCTGTTGTAATCGCGATGTTAGGACCACGTAATCCTTTGATGATCGACAGATGACCAGCAGCCATATTAATGATGGTCGATGGAACGAAAAATGGACTCAGCTTACGCGGACCACCATTCATCAAACTGGTATGGTTTGATTCAATCAAACCCAGACCACCGATACCAGAACCAATGGTGACGCCAACGCGATGCGCGTTAGCTTCAGTAATTTCAAGACCAGAGTCATTGAAAGCCTGAATACCAGCAGCGACCCCGTATTGAATGAATAAATCCATTTTACGAGCGTCTTTTTTGCTGATGCCATGTTCTTCGGGGTCAAAATTCTTTACCAGACCAGCAAATTTGGTCGGGAATTCTGTCGTATCGAAATGATCGATGGAGGTGATACCACTTTGGCCTTTTAATAAGGTCTGCCAAGATTCTTCAGCAGTGTTACCTACGGGAGACAACATCCCCAGGCCGGTCACCACTACTCTGCGCTTTGACACAGGAAAGCCTCCGGGAGGAAAAAACGGATGTTAAAACAAGAAACAGGAGCGTTAGATCCACGCTCCTGCTGTCAGGCGATTATTCCTGATGAGAAAGGATGTAATCGATAGCAGCTTGAACAGTAGTGATCTTTTCTGCTTCTTCATCAGGGATTTCAGTATCGAACTCTTCTTCCAGCGCCATTACCAGCTCAACGGTGTCCAGAGAGTCAGCACCTAAATCGTCAACAAAAGATGCTGCAGATTTAACGTCTTCTTCTTTAACACCCAGTTGTTCGATGATAATTTTTTTTACGCGTTCTTCGATAGTACTCATGACCTGATTTTTCCTTTAGATATACGCAAATGCGTGTGTTGTCGTAGTGTATTCAATTGTTCATAGTTTGCAAGACTCTTAGGGGCTGTACGCTTAGGATTTTAGAGATATTCCTCTATTTTTCACCCAAAACAGCCCCCAATGAACCTTAAACCATGTACATACCACCGTTCACATGCAGAGTTTCGCCAGTGATATATGCGGCCTCATCAGAAGCCAAAAATGCTACTGCAGATGCAATTTCCTGAGCAGTGCCTAAGCGGCCAGCTGGAACTTGCGACAGGATTCCGTTTCGTTGTTCATCATTCAGAACGTGTGTCATATCAGTTTCAATGAAACCTGGCGCAACAGCGTTTACAGTGATACCTCGAGAGCCAACTTCGCGAGCCAATGATTTAGTGAACCCCAGTAAACCAGCTTTAGCAGCGGCATAGTTAGTCTGACCAGCATTGCCCATCGTACCAACGACAGAACCAATGCTGATGATACGACCGTAGCGTTTTTTCATCATACTGCGCAACACCGCTTTAGACAGACGATATACTGAAGACAGGTTGGTCTGAATAATGTCATCCCACTCGTCATCTTTCATGCGCATCAGCAGATTGTCACGGGTGATCCCCGCGTTATTAACCAGAACGTCAACTTCACCAAACTTAACTTTGATGGTTTCAAATAACGCATCGATAGATGACTGTTCGGTCACGTTCAGCACAAGACCTGTACCTGCATTTCCCAGATACTCGCTGATAGCTGCTGCACCAGATTCACTGGTAGCAGTACCAATCACTGTTGCACCACGACTTACAAATGTCTGAGCAATTGCTTTACCAATACCACGGCTCGCACCGGTTACCAGTACAACTTTACCTTGAAAACCCATTTTATTTCCTCTTACTGAACTTTGCTCAAAGCATCCTGCAAACCGGCAACATCATTAATTGCACAGCCATCAACACGCTTATCAATTCGTTTTACCAAACCAGTCAAAACTTTGCCCGGTCCCATTTCAATTTCAAAAGTGATATCGTCATTCGCCATTTTTTCAACAGTTTCAGTCCAGCGTACAGGGCTATACAACTGACGAATCAACGCATCTTTGATTGCGGCAGGATCAGTCTCTGCAACTACATCTACGTTGTTAAGTACAGGAATCGCTGGAGTTTTAACCTCCAGAGAAGCCAGCACAGTGGCTAACTCATCTGCAGCAGGCTTCATCAGAGCGCAATGTGAAGGCACACTTACTGGCAGAGGCAGAGCACGTTTTGCACCTGATTCTTTCATCAGCGCATTTGCACGTTCAACGGCTTCTTTATGACCCGCGATAACAACCTGACCAGGAGAGTTGAAGTTAACCGGCGAAACAACCTGACCTTCTGCTGCTTTTTCACAATTAGCAGCAATAGCTTCATTATCCAGACCAATAATAGCGGCCATTGCTCCTACACCCTCAGGAACAGCACGTTGCATCGCCTGACCACGCAACTCAACCAGCTTAACGGCATCCGCAAAATTCAGTGCTCCCGCACAAACTAATGCAGAATATTCACCTAGACTATGGCCGGCCATAACAGCAGGAACCGCACCACCCTGAGCTTGCCACAGGCGCCATAAAGCAACAGAGCTGGTCAGCAGAGCTGGTTGTGTTTTCCAGGTTTTATTTAATTCTTCAGCAGGGCCCTGAGCCACAAGCTCAAACAGGTCATAACCCAAAACAGCACTGGCTTCTGCAAATGTTTCTTTAATAACAGGATAGGTTTCAGCCAGTTCAGCCAGCATGCCAACACTTTGAGAGCCTTGTCCCGGGAAGGCAATTGCAAACTTACTCATTTCTAATTTCCTTTCTTATCAATAACGAACCAAAGCAGAACCCCAGGTGAATCCACCACCAAAGGCTTCCAGCAATAATAATTGTCCACGTTTAATGCGGCCATCTCGAACACCTTCATCCAAAGCAATCGGTACCGATGCTGCAGAGGTATTTCCATGGCGATCTAAAGTCAGGATCACTTGATCCATTGACATGCCCAGCTTTTTCGCTGTTGCATTAATGATGCGCCAGTTAGCCTGATGTGGCACCAGCCAATCCAATTCAGATTTGTCGATGTTGTTCGACTCGAGTGTTTGGGTAACCAACTCACTCAGGCGAGTCACGGCCACTTTGAACACATCGTTGCCCTTCATAAACATATAGGCATCATCTGAATTTTCAGCACCACGCTGAGCCTGCGGTAATTTCAATAATTCGCCATAACGGCCATCAGCAAATATGTGTGTTGACAGAATACCCTGCTCATCTGATGCGCCCAGAACAACAGCCCCAGCACCATCACCAAACAGGATGATGGTTCCACGATCATTGGGCTCGCATGCTCGAGACAAGGTATCAGCACCAATAACCAGAATATGTTTGGCATTACCGGCACGAATGAATTGATCGGCAACACTCAAGGCATAGGTGAAACCGGCACATGCAGCAGCCAAATCAAAAGCGGGTATTCCCGGACAGTCCAGCATGCCTTGTAATTCACAGGCAGCAGCAGGAAATGCGTTTTCAGCGCTGGTTGTCGCAAGAATAATCATATCCAGGTCTGCTGCAGTAACACCTGCTGCAGACAATGCCTGTTTGGCAGCCTGGAATGCTAAGGAAGCGACCGTTTCATTATCATCAGCGATACGACGTTCACGGATACCGGTTCTTTCCACGATCCATTCATCACTGGTTTCGACCATACGCTCCAGATCAGCGTTAGTACGAACCTTTGCGGGTACATAACTACCCGTACCAAGAATTTTACTGAACATAAAGTGAATTAGCGCTCGTATGTGTGTTCTGCAATAAAGCGTTCTGAGATCCGACGTGGCAATTGCTGTTCGATCTCCGTCACTGCATGCAGAATGGCATTGGATAAAGCCCGCCGCTCGGCGCGCCCATGACTTTTAATTACGATACCATTTAGCCCAAGAAGACTGGCACCATTATAGTGGTCAGGATGCATCACTGACAAAGAAGTTTGTACCTCCATAGCCAGATTTGCTTTATTTTCCCCGCCTAATGCCCCGGAATAGGCTTTAAATTGGTTATAAAAAAAACGGGCGATACCCTCAGCCGTTTTTAATGCAATATTCCCGGTAAAACCATCACAGACAATGACATCTGCCTGACCCGATATAAGTTGGTCACCCTCAATAAAACCTGAGTAATTTAGCTGATTTTCAGCTGTCAGTAACCGAGCTGTATCTTGGATTAGTTTACTTCCTTTAACCATCTCTTCACCAACATTAAGCAAAGCAATCTTCGGTGAGGAAATATTATGGACATATTTGGCAACCAGATCGCCCATGCAGGCAAATTGCTTCAGCATTTCGGGCGTACAATCAACATTGCACCCAAGATCCAGCATCACTGAATATTGTCCGGATATGTTAGGAAGTGAAGTGCATAATGCCGGTCTTTTAAGATGAGGAAGCATAGTAATGACTCTCATCGCCATCACCATGAGGGCTCCGGTATTACCACTGCTGACACATGCCTGAGCATGACCGCTGTTGACCAATTCAAGCATGAGCCGCATCGATGAATCTGTTTTTGTGCGTAGAGCTATGACAGGGCGTTCATCCATAGCAACTGATTGTGATGCATGGACAAGATGTAGCCGGGGATGAGAGTTAAGAGAATGTTGTTGTAATAAAGGAACAAGCTGTTTTTTATCACCAACCAACACAATATTCAGATATGGCAGAAGCGACAGTGCCTGCTCAGCGGCAGGCACTGTTTCGGAGGGACCAAAATCCCCCCCCATGGCATCTAACGCAACCGTTAGAACTGACAAAAGGCAGATCCGCGTTACAGAACTTAGATTACCTTTTTGCCACGGTAGTAACCATCAGCGGTCACATGGTGACGACGATGAGTTTCACCGCTGGTTGCATCAACGCTCAGCTGTGCTGCAGTCAGTGCATCGTGTGAACGACGCATACCACGGCGTGAACGAGTTTTACGGTTCTGTTGTACGGCCATTGACCTTACTCCTAATTAACTTTACTTGCGTTTCAAACTAGTTAGAACAGCAAACGGATTCGGGCGCTCATCAGCAGGGTCGATCTCACCCCACGTCATATTCGCGCCCGCCATCGGACATTCGTCCTCTGGGTGCATTGCCACGATCGGCAGACTGAGAATTAATTCATCCTCAAGCAGCTCGTGAAGATCAAATTCACCGTTTTCATCAAGCTCAATAAGCTCGTAAGATTCCGGGATTTCATCCTCTATCGTATTCTTCAAACGAGGAGTATACGAGAACTCGGCCTTGCAGTGGTATTCAAACTCCCCTGAACAACGCTGACATTCAACGATTAATGTTGCTTCTGCAGTTCCCTGCAGAACAATTAATCCCTGAGCGTCAGTGAAAA